>JBBQAB010000306.1:0-2722 GCA_038198385.1 Propionibacteriales bacterium | reverse complement strand
TGGCCGGACAGCAGCACGTCCAGCGACTGCCGTGCCACCTCGGTCGAGGAGAGCAAGGTGCCCGCCGGCTCGTCGCCGAAGGCCTTGGTCCGCATCGGGGTCCCCGTCCGCTCGGGGTTGACGCAGTTCACCCGGACCCCGCTGGTGGCCCATTCATCGGCCAGGGCCTGGGTCAGGTTGACCACCGCCGCCTTGGCCGAGGAGTAGAGGGAGTAACCCGACCGGCCCCGCGTGTAGGAGGAGGACGTGAACAGCAGCAGGGAGCCGCCGCTGGCCTGGAGATGCGGATAGAACTCCTGGGCGATGAAGATGGGTGCTAGGTAGTTGACGTCGGTCGAGGCGTAGATGTCCTCCTCGGAGGTCTCCGACAGCTCCCCCCGGGGAAGCACCCCGGCGGTGTTGACCACGAAGTCGACCTGCCCGGTCTCGGCGAGCACCGTCTGGGCCACCGCGGCGATGTCGGACCGCTTCTCCACGTGGGTGCCGGTGGTGGACCGCGAGAATGTCCGCACGGTCGCCCCGTGGCTGCGGGCGAGGTCGGCGATGTCGCCGCCGATGCCGTACGAGCCACCGAAGACCACGACGGTCTTGCCCTGGAGCCGCGTCCGGTACTCCTCGTCGCTCAGCGGAGCCGGGGTGTCGGCGGAAGTGAGCTGGAACAGCTTGTCGGCGATGTAGACGTCGATCGGCTCGGTCACCTTCATGTTGCGCTCGTGGCCGGCGACGACGGCGATCTCGACCTCGGGCAGATAGCGCAGCACCACGGTGCAGTCGTCGGTCGCGGTGAAGTCGGGGTCCTGCGCGGCCTTGGCGTACGCCGCCCGGATGGTCGAGAGCCGGAAGGACTGCGGCGTCTGGCCCCGGCGCAGCAGATGGCGGGGGAGGACGTCGGCCATGGTGCCGGAGCCGGGGTCGACCTGGATCACGGTGTCGGCCGAGGGGATCGCGGTGTCCACGGCGAGGTGGGACGTCAGGGCCTCGACGTTGGCCGCGATGATCGTCTGGGAGACCAGGGGGCGGACGGCGTCGTGCAGGAGGACGTTGCACTCCTGCTCGCCCAGCGCCGCCAGGGCCGTAGCCGTGGTGTCGTTGCGGGTGCCCGCACCCTCGAGGATCTGGCTGACCTTGTCGTAGCCGCCGTTCTTCACCACGGCCCGTACGTCGTCGAGGTAGCCCGGCGCCATCAGCACCAGGATCTCGTCCACCAGCGGCGAGGCCTGCATGGTCGCGATGGTGTGCTCGATGATGGGCTTGCCCGCGATCTTGATCAGCTGCTTGGGGATGCTCAGGCCCACCCGGGTCCCGGTTCCCCCCGCTAGGACGACGGCCACGTTCCGCATTCGACTCACCCGCTGACTGTAGCGGGGGGCGGCACCCGGAGCCCCGGCCCGACACACCGGCCCCACCCACCGACTCAGGGTCCGGCCGCCGACGCCGGTGCGGCCGTCTGTCATCGGGACTGGCAGGCTGAGGCCCGTGAAGAAGGTCAGCGTCGTCGTCCCCGTCTACAACCCGGGGAGCTATGTCGTGGCCTGCGTGGAGTCCCTGCTGGAGCAGACTCTGCCCGAGGCCGAGACGGAGCTGATCTTCGTCGACGACGGCTCCAGCGACGAGACCCCGGCCTATCTCGACGAGGTCGCCGCCGCGTACGAGCACGTCACCGTCATCCGCCAGCCCAACTCCGGGTGGCCCGGTCAGCCCCGCAACGTCGGGATCGCCGCGGCCACAGGGGAGTACGTCTTCTTCTGCGACAACGACGACTGGCTCGCCCCCGAGACCCTGCAGCGCCTCTACGACTATGCGCTGGCCCACGGCTCCGACGTGGTCGTGCCCAAGATGGCCGGGCTCGGGCGCCCGGTCCCGCACCATCTGTTCCTGGAGTCGGTGCCGCGGGGGAGCCTGGCGACCCTCGCCCTGATGGACAGCCTCACCCCGCACAAGCTGTTCCGACGGGCCTTCCTGGCCCAGCACGACCTCTGGTTCCCGGAGGGGAAGCGCCGGCTCGAGGACCATCTCTTCGTGACCACGGCCTACCTGCTGGCCGAGAACGTCAGCGTCTACGCCGACCAGACGTGCTATTTCCACATCCGCCGGGCCGACTCCTCCAACGCCGGCTTCCGACGCCCGGACTGGGCGGGCTACTTCGACAACCTGGCCGAGGCGATCGAGGTGGTCCAGGCCCACCTCGAGCCGGGGCTGCTCCGCAACCACACCCTGCGTCGCTGGCTGCAGGTGGAGATGGTGAACCGCCTCAGCGGCGGCCGCCGGGTCCGGATGGATGACGCGGAGGGCGCCGATATCTTCGCCCAGTCCCACCGGATCGCCGCCCGCCACTTCTCCGAGGAGGTGGTGGCGCTGCTGCCGCCGGTCTCCCGGCCGGTGGCCCGAGCCATCCTCTCCGGCGACGCCGACGCCATCCGGCCGCTGGCCGAGCGGCAGCACCGCTGGCGACTCGAGCCCTGGCTGCTGCAGGTGGGCTGGGTCGGTGACCGGCTGCAGCTGGCCGGGTCGACCCTGGTCACCGACCTGCCGCGCACCACGCCCGCGGTGACCCCGGTCCCGGCCGTTCCCGGTCGGCTGACCGTCCCCGTCGTCCCCCTGCCCTCGGTCACGACGAGCGCCCCGACCGAGCCAGAGAACGCACCCACCCGGGTCGTGCCGGGTGAGGTCGTCGACGCAGTCGAGCCGGGTGGGGTGGTCGACGCAGTCGAGCCGGGTGGGG
>JBBQAB010000305.1:0-2575 GCA_038198385.1 Propionibacteriales bacterium | reverse complement strand
GGGCGACCGTCCCGACCGCCTCGGGGTGAGCTGGCCTCGAAAGGACGTGCGGACCCGCGCTGCTGGCCCCCCAGACCTCGGACTGAAGCCGACGCGTCGGTCAACCCCCCGTCGTCCCGGCGGGCGGTGGATGCACCTTCTGCACCGCCCAACTCAGCAGATCCGGCGGGCACGGCCGGGGTGACGGTTCTCGGGACTCGGCTGGGGGGCGGCAAGGAAGGGGCCGGCGAGGCCGCAGCGCGAGCTCGCTGCCCGGCCACGCTGCTGGTCGCGTCCCCCAGCCCGGTCACGACCGCCGATGCTGCAGTGAAGGTGAGGGCGGCGAGCACCAAGCCCGCCACCAGCTGTTGGGGGCCACCAAGTCCCGGGAGTCGAATCCGGATGCGCTGGCGGGTGAGGACGGCAACGATCTCGAGCAGAGTCGAGGTGGTGAAGAGGAGCCACATCGCCCACGCGACCACCAGCAGAAGGGCCGCCAGCACGCGCCCGTCGTCCGGACGCAGGAGCAGTCGCCACAGCGCCGCGCCATTCAGCTGGTCCATGTCGACGGGACTCCCGAGCCGAAGGAGCAGCGCGGGCACCCCCACCACGCCGCCCAGCAGCAACAGCCAGGCGCCCAGCGTGCGTGCGAATCTGGTCACCCCCACCGCTCCTCTCGTCGGACATCCGGCCGACCGCCCGGAGCAGGGACCGGCCACAGGCCGCTGCGACAGAGCCCGCACCCGGACCCAACCCCGCCTCTGCTTCGCACCGGCACTGCGGCTCTGTCCGTACGCCCTACTTCCACTGTGGCCTGACCCTTGCCAGCGGGGAAACGATTGATGTTGTCCGTTGGGGGGTGGTGTTGTCCGGTCACGGTGGCCTACGAGAAGACGATCTTGAGCATGGCGGCCACCAGGAAAATGAGACCGAAGATCAGCGCCGGCAGCGTCATGTAGACCGTCATGCCCTCCGCAGCGGCCGAGGCGGCCATCTGCTCGCGCGTCAGATGAGCGTCTCGGAGCTCGCGGACGCGGGCCCGTAGAGTCCCGGAGAGGGCTGCGCCCGTCTCGTCCAACTGCATCACGTCCGCCAGGTCCGCCAGCTCCGTCAGCTCGAGCCGAGCGGCCAGGCGGCGCAGCTCGCCGTAGGGGGGCTGCTGTTCCAGCCGAGCGCGCTCCAGTGCGGTCCGCACCTGGACGAAGAGCGGCACCTCGCTCAGCTCCGCCGCCCGCTGGAGCGCCTGGGTGGCCGAGGCATTTGCCAGTCGCTCAAGCGTCACCAGATCCATGTAGACCAGAAGCGCCTCGACCGCACCGACGCGGGCGGACGACCGGGCTCGGCGCAACAGAAGATCCGGGACGAAGAAGCCGCAGACCGCCCCCACCACCGCCAGCAGCGCGGGGAGCGCACTCGCCCGTCCCGAGGCGTACCAGGTGAGAAAGCCGAGCAGGCCGGGAAGAACCCCGCCAATGATCGCCATCACAGCCTTGTCGGCGTAGAACTCGGCGATGCCCTTGTTCTTCAGGTGGAGGGCCTGTCGTTGTCGCTCCGACAGGCGCGCCGGCGACAGCCGGTAGAGCCCGGCTCCCAGGCGTTCTGACCGGGTCGTCAGCGGGCCGACGTCCAGGATCGGGCCGGACGCCGGGCCCTCGGCACTGATCCGATCCAGAGCGGCGTCGAGCCGCGGTGTCCCCGGCATCACAGCGAGGACACAGCACAGGCCCCCGGCGGCCACCAGCATGCCGGCGAGCAGGGCCATCGCCGGGTTCACCGAGACTCCCCGACCAGGATCCGGGACCGTGGGCGCTGGCGGGCTTTTTGCCTCATGAGAAGCAGGGAGCCGGCGTACAGAAAACCCAGCACGCCCAGGATGGCCTGTCCCACCGGACTGCGGTAGGGGGCGAAGAACTCCGGCGACAGCGCGAAGACGACAGCCAAGGTGCCCAGGGAGATCACTGTCACCTGCCGCACCACGACGTACGGCTTGGACTGCTCGACCTGGATCACCCGGCGACCCTTCAGCTGGGCCTGGATGGAGTCCGCGAGAGCGTGCAGGGTCACCGAGGCTCCGTCCGCACCGCGGCTGCTGGCCAGGATCAGGGCCGCCACCACGCCGTCGGTGTCGGGGGAGTCCAGGGCGTCGGCAAAGCGCATCAGCGCGTCCCGCGTCGACCAGCGGTTGTTGAGGCGGGAGATGAGGGTCGAGACCTCCGGGGCCAGCAGGGGCGGGGCGGTGCGCCGCGAGATCCTGATGGCGTCCGTCACCGACCTCCCCGTCCCCAGCGTGGCGGCGAGAGAGCGGACCCACCGGTCCATCGCTTCGAGCAGCTCGACGTCGCGTGGCTTGGGCACGGCCAGCAGGAAGGGGAGCCCCATGACCAGAGCGGGGACCAGCGGCAGGGCGAGAACCCAGCCCGTGGTCGCGGCCACGACGAACCCGACGGCCAGGCTGATGATCAGGAGAAAGTCGCGCCGCCGGCCACGGGCCCCGTCCGGGCGGTGGGTCAGACGGGCCCAGGTCCCCGTCTCGCCCCGCCTCGGTGCGCGAGCCGGGGTGACGCGGGTCTGCGCACCCATCACGACCAGCAGCAGG
>JBBQAB010000304.1:0-5310 GCA_038198385.1 Propionibacteriales bacterium | reverse complement strand
GATCAGCCAGGCTGGCAGCTTGGCTCGGGTGGGATCGAAGGTGTGCCGCGATGTCCAGGCCCCCGTGAAGACCCGCTGCGTCACCTCTTCGGCGTCGGTGACGTTCCCAAGCGAGCGCAGAGCGACGCTGTAGACCAGCGAAGACCAACGGGCGTAAATCTCGGCCAGCGCCAGTTCGTCACCGGCGACGAAGGCTTCGTCGACTGCGGCTAGGTCGTCGGCCTCCCGTGTCACCACCATGGGCTCCTCGTGGTCTGGACGCAGTTGGCGGCGCCGTCTTTGCTTAGCCTAGCTGTACCCTCGGCCCCGCAGCTGAGGTGGTGTTCCCACCAGAATCCTGCTGGGCATGGCGCGCCAGCCTCTGACCAGGGCCGCGCGTCAACGTGATGGTCGTCGCCAGGAACTACGCGCACAACTGTGAGAGCCGTTGAGCTGGGGTAGTGATCGCCCCGTCGGGCCAGGCTGAGTGAGCCGGACCCGACGAGGCGAGTGGGTCAGAGCGTGCGGGTGGACACGATGAAGGGAGCCGCAGCCCGCAACACCTTGCCCTTTGATGCCGGGGTTTCGAAGGCGCCCTTGTAAACGCCACCCTCGGCCTTCTTCTTCAGGAGGTTGCCGATCACGGCCGCGTGCCGCGCTTCCACGCCGAAGATGCTCGCCGCCGCGGAGAGGAGTGCTTTCTCCTTGAAGAGCGATGGGGCTGCGCCGAGGTAGGCTTGAACACCAAGATTTTCGAACACGTAAGCCGTCTCCAGGAACGAGTCGGCACTCTTGAACGACTTGCCGAAGTCCACCTGCGGAGCCGGGACGGCCGTGCCTCCGACCTTCTTGATGGTGTCCTGGAGAGCCCAGACGTGAGTCTCCTCATCCTTCTGGATCGTCCGCAGGTAGTGGCCGGCCTTGCCGTGCACCTTGCCGGCCCGGTTGCCCTGGCGGTAGAACTCCGCCTCCAGGTACTCCAGGGTCAGCGCGTAGTTGAGGACGTCCAACGGGGACTCGAAGTCCTTGCTGTCCGCAAACGCCCACTTGGCCCCCAGCATGTCCAGAGCGATAGCACCCGGAATCACTGCAGCGGCGCCCTTGATCAGGTCGCGTCGGCTGATACTCATTGTCGTCGTCCTCCCTTACTTCTTGATGAACGTCTTGGCGGCCTTGAGCACTTGGCTCATGGACATGTGCTTTTCGAACGGCGACGGGAAGGGGTTTCCCCCGAGAAGATCGGCGAGGATGGCGGCGTGCCGCGACTCCACCCCGGCGATCGAGGCCGCAGCCTTGAGGATGTCCGGATTTTCGATCCGCGGCACCTGACCGTGGTAGGCCGTGACACCCAGCTCCTCGAAGGCCGAGGCCGTCGTAAGGAACTTCTTCTTGTTGGTGAAGGTGCCGTCGGGGTACTGGAACTTCGGTGAGCTGACGGGCTTGCCGCCCATAGCCTTGATCGTCTTCGTCACGGCCGTCACGTGCTCCTGCTCGTGATCACGGACGGGTGTGACGAGCTCGAGTGCCCGCCCGCTGAGGACGCCGCCCTTGATGCCCTGGGTGTAGAAGTCGGCCTCCAGGTACTCCAGTGTCAGGGCGTAGTTCAAGATCTCCAGGTCGTTGTGCGAGGCGTCCGCAAAGGCCCGGGGGTCTTTGCGGGTGGAGACAGCGAGGGTGGTGCCGGCGCCGATGATGGCCGCCATCTTGACGAAGTTTCGGCGAGCTTGCTCGTCGCGGAACTTGATCACCGGCTTGCCGTCGAATACGACGGGCGAGCCAGGCAACGACGCGCTCGGCGCCGGGGGGGTGTCATTCATGTTGATCTTCCTTTCGTGATGAACTTGATGAACTGACGGTGGGCCTACTGCGTGCTCGCGTCCTCCTCTCATCCCCGTGGTTCGTGTGCCTGGATAAGTCGCGGCCCTACTTCAGCGGGTCGGCCATGGCTTGGACGACGATGCGGAAGATGGGGTTGCCTTCGGGATGGCAGGCGAACAACGTGATCTCACGAGCACTGTCGGCCGTGGGCTGCCGTACGACGAAGTCCTTGAACTTGGCCTCGCGGACGATCGTCGTCTTGAACACCCGGTAGGTCGTCGTCTTGGGCCCATAGCTGATGACGATCTTGTCGCCGTGCCGCAGCTCGTCGAGCTGCTTGAATGGTTGAGTGTGGGTGTTGCGGTGACCCGAGAGCACAGCGTTGCCTGCGCTGCCCGGCATCGGGGTACCGGGCCAGTGACCCGGTCCGCGGTTCAACGTCTTCTCGAAGACCCCCTCGCCGTACTGTGCCTCCAGCCCCACCGAGGGAATCCGGATCCGACCCAGCTTGCGGTACGGCCCCGGCACGGTCGTGACCTTGCCGACGGTCGCCGAGACGGGAATGTCGTACCCTCGCCCGTCCGCGCCGGCCACGGTGGCGGCAAGTGCGCGGACCGAATCGGCGGTCGGTCCGGGATCTTCGGTTTTCGCCGGACCCCCCGGTTCGAGCTGATCGAAGATCGTCGATGGCTGGCTGCTCGCCTCGGTGACGGCGCGGTGGTTCTTGATCAGCAGTGGGATCGCTGCACACAGGGCGACCACCGCGAGCAGGATGAGTCCTCGCCTGGCCAACAGCCAGAAGGTTCCGGCTCTGTCGGTTGGCTGCGTGCTTCCGGTCATCGTCTCTGATCTCCCTGATTGCCCGCCGCGTCCTGCCGACCTGTGAACCGGCCCAGCAGAACCTCTGTCTTGTGTTCGGGGTCACAGACGATACGGATTGGTCGAGATGGCTGAGCCCCGACAGGCCTACGCTCCGATCGGCGGTAGTCGGTGGGTCGGCGCACAAAAAGGCTCGTTGCACACCGACGCCGTCGCTTTGATGCTGGCAACTGTGACCACCTCGCCAAGGCCGTCGGGCGAGCCCATTCCCTCACCGACCGCCCTGGTGGCCGTCGTCGCCACCGACCCACGCCGCTGATGCGCAGCGTGAGCGGCTGGTCGGACTGGCTCACCGGGCAGCAACGGGTGGACCGGGTGATGTCGGGGTGTCTGGCCGGAGCGATCGCACGACGGTGAGCGTCAACGAACCCCTGAACGCACGCATCCGAACCTGGCGACTACACGCCCCGCCGCCCGAGGAGTGGCAGGCCGTACGGGCGCACCGCCGCCCGCCCGCCTCGCCTTGCAGGACGACCGACGAGGATCGCTGCTCCTGGACAAACCGCAGGCTCGGCGCCGCGGCAAGCCGCGCCGGGTGCTGACCACGCGCCTCGGTCAGCTCGACAACAGTTGGGCCCGGGCAAGCGCGGCCGCGCCGACCACGCCGGCGTCGTCCCCCAGCTCGGAGACCACGAAGCGGAGATCGGGTGACGGCTGCAGCATCCACGGGCTCGTTGCGTCGGCGATTCGGTCCGCCAGGCCGGAGCCCATCTTCTCGGCGAGTCCGCCGCCGATGACGATCATGTCGAGGTCCAGCAGGTTGATCGCGGAGCCGACGGCGATGCCGAGGGTTTCAATCGCGGTGTCGAACAGCTTGGTCGCCAGCTCGTCCTCGTCCTCCAGGGCTGTCGTCCACACCTTGGAGGTGAGCGTTGCCTTGTCCTCCTTGTCGCGGATGTCGAACAGTGACGTCTTCCATCCGGCGTCGACCATGGTCGAGGCCGCCCCCCGCATAGACCGGCGTCCGGCGTAGGCCTCGGCGCATCCGCGCCGGCCGCAGGTGCAGAGCGCACCACCGGCCTGGACCAGCACGTGCCCGATCTCGCCCGCGGCGCCCCGGGAGCCGTTGTAGGGGCGCCCGTCGAGGATCAGCCCGCCGCCGACGCCGGTGCCCATCCACAGACCCAGGACGGCGCGTGCGCCTCGGGCGGCTCCGTTCAGCCACTCACCGAGGAGCCCGACGTTGGCGTCGTTGCCCAGCGCGATCGGAAGGTCGATCCGCTGCTGCAGAGCCTCGACGAGGTCGAACTTCTCGTTCCAGTTGGCCAGGTTGGGCACGGTGAGCACCTGGCCCTCGTGCACCACTCCGGGGATGCCGACACCGAGCGCGATCGGGTCGGCGTCCAGGACTGCGCCAGCTCGGCAATGGTGTCGAGCCCTGCGTCCGGCCCGCCGGTCGGCGTCGGCGCCTTGGCCCGGACGTGCACCCGTGAGCTTCGTTGGTCAGACCGACTTCGATGTTCGTGCCACCGACATCGACCCCCGCCACCAGCAACTCGTTCGCGTCCTCCTTCGTTTGCGCCATGGCTGTGAGTAGCACGGCAGTGACGAAGAGGCCCACGCGCCTGAACGGTGACGGGGTTGGCACTCGTCCGGTGCGTGTCTTCGCTGCAGGCTGGAGCAGGGGACCGGGACTGTCGGGATAGGGGTGGGCTGAGTTCAGTGAAACCTGTACTGATTGTCAGGTGACGGCCGCGACCTTGGCGTATCCGGCCTCGAACCGGTCCGGGACGAGCCCTGGGGAACTCGGGAGTTCACCGCGACCGACCCGGACGGCAACCGGCTGCGGATCGGACACCCTTGCCCCCCACTGAGCAGAACGGGCCGACCCAGGATCAGACGGTAGGAGCTGTCAAAACGGGGGGTTGTCGTTCGACGTCCAGGAACACAGGTTGTCGAGCGAGAGGCTGACGTATGCGGTTCATGGTGTTCGTCAAGATGAAGGAAGACGTGGGCGACGCCCCGGCGGCGCTGCACGAGGTGATGGGCCGCGAGCTGTCGGAAGCATTCGCCGCGGGTTCGATCATCGATGCCGGCGGGCTGTGGCCCACGGCGCAGAGCGTGGAGATGCGCCTCGCCGCGGGGTCGATCAGGGTGAGCGATGGTCCGTACGCCGAGGCGAAGGAGGTCGTGGGCGGCTATTCGATCCTGGAGGCTCGCAGCCAGGAGGAGGCCGCCGAAGGTGCCCGTCGGGTTCTGCAGATCCACCTCGACAACTGGCCGGGCTGGGAGGGGTCGGTGGAGGTACGCCGCATCTCCGGACCCGAGGAGGGGCCGCCGCCGCGGTCCTGACCGTTCGGCGCATGCCTCCCTATGATCGAGCGATGGGAGGTGACACCACGGCTGCGGTCAGCGCGGTCTGGCGGCTGGAGTCCACGCGGGTGATTGCCGCACTGACCCGGATGACGCGCGACGTCGGGCTGGCCGAGGACTTCGCTCATGACGCGCTGGTCGCCGCCCTCGAACAGTGGCCAGCCGAGGGGGTCCCCCGCAACCCCGGGGCGTGGCTGACGGCCGTAGCCAAACGGCGCGCGGTCGACCATTTCCGGCGGGCTGACACACTACGTCGCCGAACCGAGGAGCTGGGCCACGACCTGGAGAAGGCGGAGATGCCCGACCTGGGCGCCGCCGTGG
>JBBQAB010000303.1:0-5693 GCA_038198385.1 Propionibacteriales bacterium | reverse complement strand
CTTCCTGCTCTCCGACGTCGCCGCCGACCTGGCCCGCTACCTCGACGCGCTGGACGCCGAGCCGGGTCGGCTGGAGTGGATTGCGGGACGGCGCTCCCAGCTCGCCGGGCTGACCCGCAAGTACGGCGGCACCGTCGACGAGGTGCTGGCCTGGTCGGCCGACGCCTCCCGACGGCTGATCGACCTCGGCTCCAGTAACGACCAGATCGAGGTGCTGGCCGAGCGGGTCGCCACGCTCGACGCCCAGCTGGCCGCGCAGGCCACCGCGATCACGGACGCGAGGACGACCGCGGCCGGCGCCTTCGCGGAGGCGGTGATGGGGGAGCTGGCCGCGCTGGCCATGCCCCACGCGCGTCTCGTCTTCGACCTGGTCCCCGGCGAGCTCGGCCCCTACGGCGCGGACCACGTGGACCTGCTCTTCAGTGCCAACCCGGGCAGTGAGCCGCGCAGCCTGGCCAAGGTGGCCTCCGGCGGCGAGCTTTCCCGCGTACGGCTCGCGCTCGAGGTCGTGCTCGCCGCCGACCACGGCTCCGGGACCCTGGTCTTCGACGAGGTCGACGCCGGGGTGGGGGGCAAGGTGGCCGTGGAGATCGGCCGCCGGCTGGCCGCGCTGGCCCGGCACAGCCAGGTGATCGTGGTCACCCACCTCGCCCAGGTCGCGGCCTTCGCCGACCGACACTTCGTGGTGGTCAAGGCCGACGACGGCCAGGTCACCACCAGCGGGGTGGTCCAGGTGGCCGAGGACCAGCGGGCCGCCGAGCTGGCCCGGATGATGGCGGGTCTGGACACGACCGACTCGGCCCTGGCCCACGCGGGTGAGCTGGTCGACCTCGCCGCCGCCCACCGGGTCTCCGACTAGCGCGGGAGCGGGCCCGGTCCGTACGAACCACGCCCGTTTGCGCACAGCGGCCGGGACGTCTCCGCGTGGGAAGATGACAGCGATGAAACTGTCGAGCCCGTTGCGAAGGCGCGCGAACCCGGTGGACCCCGGCGGTGTCGTGCGGCTCGACCGACGCACCAAGAACCTGACCAAGCGACTCCGTCCCGGCGAGATCGCCGTCATCCACCACTCCGATCTGGACCGGGTCAGCGCCGAGGCCCTTGTCGGCTGCGGGGTTGCCGTTGTCCTGAACGCCGTCGCGTCCGTGTCGGGTCGCTACCCCAACCTGGGCCCCGGGATCCTGCTGGAGGCGGGGATCACGCTGGTCGACAACGTCGGCGAGGAGATCTTCACCCAGCTGACCGAGGGTGACCGGGTCGTGCTCGACGGGGGCCGGCTGCTGGACGCCACGGGGGCCGTCGTCGCCGAGGGGACCCTGGTGACCACCGACCTGCTGGAGCAGCAGCTGGAGGTGGCCCGGGCGGGCCTCTCGGACCAGATCGAGGCCTTTGCCGACAACACGATGACCTATCTGCGAGCCGAGAAGGAGCTGCTGCTCGAAGGCGTCGGGGTCCCCGAGATCCGCACCGTGATCGAGGGACGACACGTCCTGATCGTGGTCCGGGGCTATGACTACCGCAGCGATCTCAACACCCTGCGCTCCTACATCTCGGAGTACAAGCCGCTGCTGATGGGTGTCGACGGCGGCGCCGACGCCCTGATCGAGGCCGGTTACAAGCCCGACATGATCATCGGCGACATGGACTCCTGCTCCGACGCCACCTTGATGTCAGGGGCCGAGCTGATCGTGCACGCCTACCGCGACGGTCGAGCCCCCGGGATCGAGCGGATCCAGGACCTCGGTCTGTCGGCCGTGGTGTTTCCCGCCCTGGGGACCAGCGAGGACGCGGCCATGCTGCTGGCCGACTCCAAGGGCGCGCGACTGCTGGTGGCGGTGGGGACCCACGCCTCCCTGGTCGAGTTCCTGGACAAGGGCCGCTCCGGGATGGCGTCCACCTTCTTGACCCGACTCCGGGTCGGACCCAAGCTGGTCGACGCCAAGGGCGTATCCCGGATCTACCGCAGCCAGATCAAGGGCTGGCACCTCGTCCTGCTGGTGCTCTCGGCGCTCCTCGCCCTGGCCACCGCCATGCTGGTCACCGACGTGGGATGGGCGGTGGCCAGCGTCATCGGGGCCCGCATCCGCGACCTGCTCTACTGGATCAAGGAACTGTTCACGTGATCAACTTCCGCTACCACATCGTGTCGTTGATGGCGGTGTTCCTCGCGCTGTCCGTCGGCATCGCGGTCGGCGTCTCCCTGGGGCCCTCGGTCGACGAGGGTCTGCTCTCCCAGGCGGCCCAGGACCGCAAGCAGGTCACCGACCTGCGGGCCGAGATCGACCGTCGCAACGCCTTGGACAGCTACCGCTCGAACTACGACCTGCGGGTGGGCGAGTCCGTCGCCTCCGGTGAGCTCGCCGGCCAGAACGTCGCGGTGGTGGCCATGCCCGACGCTCCCGGTCCGGTCGTGCAGTCCCTGGTCAACGCCGTCGGCGTGGCCGGAGGGATCGTCACCTCCCAGGTCAAGATCAGCTCCGACGTGTTCGACCCCGCCAAGGCCGAGGCCGTGAACAAGGTCCTGGCCCCGTTCGTGCAGGTGCTCAACCTGGACCAGTCCGCCTCCCAGGCGACCCGGGTCGGTCTGGCCCTGGCCCGGTCCATCACCGACCGCCAGGTCGCAGGCCGCGACGAGGTCGCCGTCACCTTGGGCAAGGTCCTGACCAGCGGGGGGCTGGCCAACGTCAGCGTGAACCAGCCGGACCAGGCCCAGCTCGTGATCGTCGTCACCGCCCAGGCGAGCGACCCCGCTCCCACCGCCGAGCTGCTCACCAGCCACGTGCGGCTGGACCTGGCCCTGAAGTCGCGGTCCGGTGTGGTCCTGGCCGGCCCGAACAGCGCGGACCTGGACGGTACCGACGTGCTGACCGCCCGGAACGTCTCCGCCTCAGCGGACACCCTCAGCACCGTGGACGTCGCCGACCTGACCAGCGGGGTCACGACCGTCGTGCTGGCGGGCAAGGAGCAGCTGCTCGGCCGTCAGGGTCACTACGGGGCGCTGGCCAAGGCTGACGGACCGCTGCCGGCCCTCCCGGTCCGCTGAGCCCCCGGCGATGACGGCGGCCGCACGCCCCACCCGGACCCTGCTGAGGACGTTGCTGGCGACCGGAGTGGCGGCCGGTCTGGCCCTGGCCGGCAACCGGGTCGTGACCCGGCGGATCCAGCCGTCCTCCCGCTGGGGCCGGACCAACCACGCCGGCCGGCCGGTCACCCTCGCCGCCGGACCGGTCGCGGTGCTCGCCGTGCTCGGGGGGGTGGCCACCGACCTCGCCCTGGGCGGACCCTCCTTCCGCGGCTCCGCCGTCGCGGTGGCGGCCGCGGGCTCGGGCCTGGTCGGGGCCTACGACGACCTGTACGGGGCCACACAGGCCAAGGGCTTCGGCGGGCATCTCCGGGCCCTGCGGAGCGGCACGGTGACCAGCGGTCTGGTCAAGGTCGCCGGGGTGGGGGCCAGCGCGCTCGGAGCCAGCCTGCTGCTGCGGCGACCGGGTGCCGGAGCCCGGGCGACGGTGGTGCAGCTCGGGTTGGACACCGCGCTGGTGGCCGGGACCGCCAACCTGGTCAACCTCTTCGACCTCCGTCCGGGCCGGGCGGCCAAGGTCGTCCTGCTGCTCGGGTCCGGGCTGGTCCCGGCGGGCGCCGCGGGCGCCGTGGGCAGCGCCCTGGGCAGCCTGCCGACCGACCTGGCCGCGCGGTCGATGTTGGGGGACTGTGGCGCCAACGCGCTGGGTGCGGCCGTGGCCACCAGTGCCGCCGCCAGCTGGCCGACCTGGGCCCGGGCCGCGGCCCTGACTCTGGTGCTGGGCCTGACCGCCGCCAGCGAACGGGTCAGCTTCACCACGGTGATCGAGGCGACCCCGCTGCTGCGGGCGCTGGACCGGCTCGGCCGTACACCGCGGTGAGAGGGCGCGGTGGCTCGGTGGCCCTGACCCTGGCGGTGCTGACCCTGGCGTCGCGGCTGCTGGGCTTCGGGCGTTCGCTGGTCTTCTCCAAGACCGTCGGTGACACCTGTCTGGGTGACGTCTACAACGCGGCCAACAGCCTGCCCAACGTGCTGTTCGAGATCGTCGCCGGCGGGGTGCTCGCCGGGGTGGTCATCCCGGTGGTGGCCCGGCACGCGGGGGCCGGTCGTCGGCTGGAGGCGGGCCAGACGGTCTCGGCCCTGCTCACCTGGACTCTGGTCGCCCTCACCCCGGCGGGGGTGGCCGCCCTGCTGGGGGCACCGCTTTACGCCGACGCCTTCGCCAAGGTCGACTGCCAAGGCAGTGCCGCCACCCTCGCCGCCCTGCTCGTCACCTTCGCCCCGCAGATCTGGCTCTACGGCCTGGCCGTGGTCAGCGCCGGAGTCCTCCAGGCCCATCAGCGCTTCCTGGCCGCTGCCCTGGCCCCCCTGCTGTCCAGCGTGGTCGTCATCACCGCGTATCTGGTCTTCGCCCTGGTTGCGGGACCGCCGGCGACCGCCGACCTCACCGGGCTCACCACCGCCTCCCTGACCGCTCTGGGCTGGGGCACCACGCTGGGGGTCCTCGCCCTGGCGGTCTGCACCGTGGTCCCGCTCCGCCGCCTCGGGCTGCGGCTCCGGCCGCGCTGGCGGTTCGCCGCCGGCGACCGGTCCGTCATCACCCGGATCGCTGTGGCCGGGCTGGTCGGCCTGGCCCTCCAGCAGCTCAGCGTGATCCTCATCACCTGGGTGGCCCAGCACACCGGCGACCAGGGGGCCCTCACCCGCTTCACCTGGGCCAACGCGATCTACCTGCTGCCGTACGCCGTGCTCGCCGCCCCGCTCCTGCAGCTGGTCTTCCCGCGGCTCGCCACCGCGGCCGAGCAGGGCCACGACGCAGTCCGGGCCGTCCTGGCCGAGACCGGGCCGGTCCTGGTCGTCCTGTCCTGGCTCGGCGCGGCGCTGCTGGTGGCGACCGCGGTCCCGGTGGCCCGGGTCTTCGTCCTCGGACCGGGCTCGGGGCGCACAGCGTCCCTGGCGCTGCCGGTGGCCCTTTTCGCTCCGGCCGTGGTCGGCTTCAGCCTGATCGGGCTCGCCACCCGCACCCTTCTCGCCCAGCACCAGGCCCGGCGGTCCGGTCTGACCACCGCCACCGCGTGGTCGGCCGTCATCGTCGCCGTCCTCCTCGTCCGGCTGGTGCTGCCGAGCGGCTGGGTCGTGCCGGGGATGGCCGCGGCCGTGTCGCTGGGCATGGTGGTCGGGGCGGTCGTCGGCTGGGGGCTCGTCCGGCGTACGGCGGGGGCCGACGCGGGGACCGGTCTCGTGCCGGCCCTCCTCGTGGGGCTGCTGGCCGCGGTCCTGGCCGCCGGGGGCGGGACTGCGGTGGCCCGGCTGACGGCCGCCGCGGGTCTGCTCGACGCCGCACTCGGCGCGGTCGCGGTGGCCGGGCTGTGTACGGTGATCTTCGCCGGGGTCCTCCGCCTGGTCCGGCCCACGCTGCTGCGCGACGTGCTGGCCCTGAGCGGTCGGCCCGCCCCGACCAGGAGGAGCACCCCATGACCGATCCCGCCACGCACCCTGCCCCCACCGCGAGACTGCGGTGAAGGTCGCCCTGGTCCTCACGGCCAGCACCGGCGGGATCGGCCGTCACGTGGCCAGCCTCGGCGTACGGCTGGTCGAGGGCGGCCACCAGGTCCGGGTGTTCTGCCCCGAGGCCACCGCCGCCGCCCAGGGGTTCGAGGACCTGGGCCTG
>JBBQAB010000302.1:0-4878 GCA_038198385.1 Propionibacteriales bacterium | reverse complement strand
CGGCCCGGCGCAGGGTGGCCTTGGCCCCGGCCAGCGCGGCCAGGTCCGCCGGTGACAGGGCCGGGGTGAGGTCGTCGGCCATGGGCGCCACCCTAGTGCGCGGGACCCGGGGACCGGGGTGCTGCGGGCGACGTCTCAGCGGGCAGGGGAGACAACGGCGGGACCCGGCCCGTGGTTCCGCGCAGCACCAGCCGGGTCGGGGCCACGACCACGGGCCGGTCGGGTGTGCCGCCGCCCGCCAGGGTCAGCGCCATCGTCGCCGCTAGGGTCCCCAGATACTCCACCGGCTGGGCCAGGGTGCTGAGCTCGAAGCGGTCGGCCATGGCGTGGCCGTCGAAGCCCAGGACCGACAGGTCCTCCGGCGCGCGCAGCCCGACCCGGACCATCGCCCCCAGGACGCTGAACGCCAGCTCGTCGGAGTCGGTGACCAGCGCGGTCGGCGGGCGCTCGGAGGCGAGGACGGCGCTGACGACCTCCTGGCCGCCGGTCACGCTGGGGGCAGTGAGCACCACGGGCGGCTCGCCGCTCAGACCCGACGCGGCGAGCTCGGCGAGGAAGCCGTCGAGGCGGTCCTGGGCGCTGTAGACGAAGCCGGTCGCGTTCTGGGCCCGGACGAAGGCCAGCCGCCGGTGGCCGAGGTTGAGCAGGTGCCGGGTCCCCGTCCGGGCCGCGGCCACGTCGTCGATGGAGACGCTGGGGGCGTCGGGCACCCGCTGGTTGAGATAGACCAGGGGCATCCCGAGCTCTCGCAGGCGCTGCCGTTCCTCACCCGCGAGGGCGAAAGAGGCCACGATCATGGCGTCGGCGTTGCGGCGGGCCGGCAGGGTGGTGAAGAAGTCGTCGCGCTCGGTCTGGTCGCGGATCCGGAAGATGGACAGCTCGTGGTCGGCGGCGTGCAGCGCGTCGTAGATGGCGTCCAGGATCGACCCGTTGAACCACGAGGCGAGGGTGCCCCCGACCAGCACGGCGATCCGGTTCAGCCGACCGGTGGCCAGTCCCGAGGCCGTACGCGACACGGCGAAGGCCAGGTCGTCGGCTGCGGCCAGCACCCGCGCGGTGGTCTCGGGCGACACGAGACCGGAGCCCCGCAGCGCGCGCGACACCGTTGAGACCGAGACCCCGGCCCGGTCAGCGACGTCGGCCATCGAGGACGGCTCGCCGGCTGCCGCCGCCGGCGGCTCGCCGGACCGCGGGCCCCGGTCGCGTCGGTCCGGGTCGGGAATGCTCATCGCCGCATCATCCTGGACCCTGGTTGCAAGCGCAATCAGCCGGGCCCGGAGGAGCATCGTGCCGCGGGGCAAGGGTGACGTTTGACGGACTCGGGGCGGCTTCGTACGCTAGTGCAAGCGCTGTCATGGACGCCTGCGCACCCCATGAACCTTCTCGCCTCCAAGGACTGTGTCTCCGTGACCGACCACGCCCTCCTCAGCACCGACCCGCAGCTCGACGCCCTCTGGTGGCGCCAGGCCGTGGTCTACCAGGTGTACCCCCGCAGCTTCGCCGACGTGAACGGTGACGGCATCGGCGACATCGCCGGCGTGACCTCGCGGATGGACTACCTGGCCGGGCTGGGTGTGGACGCGGTGTGGCTGAGCCCGTTCTACCCCTCGGCGCTGGCCGACGGGGGCTACGACGTCGCGGACTACCGCAACGTCGCCCCCGAGCTGGGCACCCTGACCGACTTCGACGCGATGGTCGCCGCGGCCCAGGGCCATGGCATCAAGGTGATCGTCGACATCGTGCCCAACCACACCTCGGACCTGCACGTCTGGTTCCAGGAGGCTCTGGCGTCCGAGCCCGGATCGGCCGCCCGGGCCCGCTACATCTTCCGCGACGGCACCGGCCCCGACGGCTCCGAGCCGCCCTCGGACTGGATCTCCCACTTCGGGGGCCCGGCCTGGACCCGGCTCCCCGACGGGCAGTGGTACTGCCACCTCTTCGCCCCCGAGCAGCCCGACCTCAACTGGGACAACCCGGAGGTGCACGAGGACTTCAAGACCACGCTGCGCTTCTGGGCCGACCGCGGGGTCGACGGCTACCGGGTGGACGTCGCGCACGCCCTGGCCAAGGACCTCTCCGAGCCGCTGCGCAGCAAGCCGGTGCTGGAAGGCGTGGACCTGCCGCTGGACGGCACCGACCCCCTCTACGACCGCAACGAGGTCCACGACATCTACGCCGAGTGGCGTGCGGTGTTCAACGAGTACGACCCGCCCCGCACCGCCGTCGCCGAGGCGTACGCGGCCTCGGAGCGGCGCGCGCTCTACGCCCGGCCGACCGGGCTGGGCCAGGCGTTCAACTTCGACCTGCTGATGGCCGACTTCACGGCCGAGGGCTACCACGACGTGGTCACGTTCTGCCTGAACGAGGCGGAGAAGACGGGGTCGTCCTCGACCTGGGTGCTGTCGAACCACGACGTGGTCCGGCACACCACCCGCTACGGGCTGCCGGTCGGGACCGACCTGGACGCCTGGCTGATGACCGACGGGACCGCCCCGGCGCTGGACGCCGGGGCCGGTCTGCGCCGGGCCCGCGCGGCCAGCCTGCTGATGCTCGCGCTGCCCGGCTCGGCCTACCTCTACCAGGGGGAGGAGCTCGGTCTCCACGAGGTCGCCGACCTGCCGGCCGCCGTGCTCCAGGACCCGATCTGGCTGCGGACCGGGCAGGAGAAGAAGGGCCGCGACGGCTGCCGGGTCCCGCTGCCGTGGGCGAGCGGGGGCTCCTCGTACGGCTTCGGCTCCGGCGACGCGCACCTGCCCCAGCCCGCCGCCTTCGCGGCCACCTCGGCTCAGGCCCAGGACGGGGACCCGGTCTCGACTCTTGAGCTTTACCGTGAGGCCCTACGGCTGCGGCGTCAGCTGCAGACGTCCGAGGAGCTGGCGTGGGTCGACAGCGGCCACCCCGAGGTGCTGCACTTCGTCCGGCCCGGCGGGTGGACCTGCGTGACCAACTTCGGGACCGAGCCGGTGGCGCTGCCCGCCGGGGTCGTCCGGGTGGCCAGTGCCGAGCACGAGGCGGGCGTGCTGCCCGGTGCGACCACGGTGTGGCTCACCTCCTGGCCCCAGGACTGAGAGCGCGGTCGCGGGTGCGCGCTTTCGGGTGACCCGGGCTCTAAGGTGGCGGCATGTCCCTGTTCGGCCGCAAAAAGCAGCCTGAGGCCCCCGCCTCTGTCGCACCCGTGTGGGCGCCGTTGCCCGAGCCGCCGGAGGTCGACGACCGCGGTCTGCGCTCGATGGCGGACCACCGGGACTACCTGCTCAGCTGTGTGGAGGAGCTGCCGCCGTTCGGGCAGCACATCCTCGGCGCGTTGGACCTCGCCATCTGTGAGGACATCGTCTCCACCATCGACATGCCCCGCTTCGACAACTCCGCGATGGACGGGTACGCCGTACGGGCCGAGGACGTGGCGGGTGCGTCGGAGGCCTCGCCCGTGAGCCTGCCCGTCGTGGGGGAGGTGGCGGCCGGGCAGGCCGCCCCGCACCGGCTCTCCCCGGGGACGGCGATCAAGATCATGACCGGCGCCCCGGTGCCGGCCAACGCCGACGCGATCGTGCCGTACGAGAGCACCGACCGGGGCGCCACCGACGTCCGCATCGTCGCTCCCAGCGTCGAGGGCCAGCACATCCGCCGGGTCGGGGAGGACATCCGCACCGGTGACCAGCTCTTCACCGCGGGTGACCAGCTCGGCGCCCGCGACATCGGCGTCCTCGCCGGTCTGGGCCGCGACAAGGTCCTGGTCCGCCCCCGCCCCCGGGTGGTGGTCATCGCCACTGGCTCCGAGCTGGTCGACCCCGGTCTGGAGCTCTCCCGGGGCGAGCAGATCTACGACTCCAACTCGTTCATGCTCGCGGCGGCCGCTCAGGCGGCCGGGGCCCAGGTGTTCCGGGTCGGCCACGTCGGCGACGACCCGACTGAGGTCAAGGAGCTCATCGCCGACCAGCTGGTCCGGGCCGATCTGATCCTGACCACGGGCGGGGTCAGCCAGGGCGACTACGACATCGTCAAGGCCGTGATGCCCGAGATGGGGGCCTGCGACTTCTCGCCGGTGGCCATGCAGCCCGGCAAGCCGCAGGGCTTCGGGTTGATCGGGGAGGACCGGACCCCGATGATCATGCTGCCGGGCAACCCGGTGAGCGCCTTCGTCTCCTTCGAGGCCTTCGTCCGCCCGGTGATCCGCAAGCTGATGGGGTCCTCGCCCTACGTCCGCCGTCAGGTCCGCTGTCGGGCCGGTCAGGACATCCGCTCCCTGCCGGGCCGGATGCAGCTCGCCCGGGGGATCGTGACCGAGGCCGCCGACGGCTCCCGCGAGGTGGTGCTCGCCGGCGGGCACGGCTCCCACCTCCTCGGTGACCTGGCCCGCTCCAACGCGCTGCTGCTGCTCACGCCGGAGACCGACCAGGTGGGCGTCGGTGACCCGGTCGAGGTCTGGCTGCTGGACGAGATCTCGTGACCGCGTACGAGTTCCCCCACCTGAACGCGGCCGGGGACGCCCGGATGGTCGACGTCTCCGACAAGCCCGAGACCACCCGTACGGCGCAGGCCGCGGCCCGGGTGCTGCTCAGCCCGGAGTGCGTGGCCGCGCTGCGGGACGGCACCGTGCCCAAGGGCGACGCCCTGGCTGTGGCGCGGATCGCCGGCATCCAGGGAGCCAAGAAGACCCCGGACCTGATCCCGCTCTGCCACCCGCTGCCCCTCACCGGGGTCGACCTGGTCACGGAGGTGGTCGACGCCGGGGTCGAGCTCACCGCGACCGTCCGGACCACCGGCCGCACCGGGGTCGAGATGGAGGCCCTGACCGCGGTCACCGTCGCCGCCCTGGCCGTCGTCGACATGATCAAGGCCATCGACCGGGCGGCGGTCATCACCGACGTCCGGGTGCTG
>JBBQAB010000301.1:0-4828 GCA_038198385.1 Propionibacteriales bacterium | reverse complement strand
TCCGACATCCAGAAGGCGAAGATGTTGTAGGAGGACCAGCTCTGCTTCTTCAGCGGGGCGAGTCCTCGTCGACCAGGCGGTCGTCGGGGTCGGGCTTGATCACCGACTCACCGGCCGGGTGCTCCCCGGCGGGGTGGAGGGTGTGCTGGGCGGGGACGGTGTCGGCCGCAGGGGGCTCCCGAGGAAGTGTGAGGTGTCAGTGAGAAAATAGGACCTGGTGAACGCCGCGGTGTGTCGCCTGCGTGACGACTGTGTTCAGCTTCGGCCCGGCGCCGGGCCCTGGCTCAGGCGGCCCCGGCCACCGCCAGGACCTTGGCCAGGGTCCGCACGTTGCGGACGGTGGCGCTCACCCCGACCAGGTCGCTGAAGCGGGTAGCCAGGACGCTGTCGGCGATGCCGTGGCCGTAGTGCACGTAGACCTCCCGCTCGCCGATGACGTACGGCTCGTCCCGGGTCGCCGCCGCGGCCAGCCGTTCGTCGGCCCCGGTCGGGGTCGGACCGGTCAGGAACGCCACGGTGACCTGGCTGGGGTCCCCGTCGGGGAAGGGGTTGGCCGCCAGGGCCGCCGCCAGCTCCGACCGGGTCCGGACGGTGACGTCGACCCGGAAGCCGAACCGCTCGACGATGGCCGCCGCAAGCTCACGTTCGACGGTGGCGGGGCGCCGGCTCGAGACCAGTACCAGGTTGCCGCTGTTGAGCACCGTGGCCACCCCCGTGTGGCCCAGGCTGGTGGCGAGCGCGCGCAGGTCGGCCATCGGGACCTTCTTGGCCCCGCCGACGTTGACGCCACGAAGAAGGGCGACGTGAGTAGCCACAGGTTCATTCTGCGACCACCCGACGACCCCGCGCCAGCAGCCCCCTCCGGCCCGCCCCCTCGGCTGCGGAAACCCACGTAGACGTGGGTTTCGGTCACTTTGCGCAGGTTGCAAGCCAGGCTGAGCGGTCGGAACGTAGGTCGGGCGACGGCGCCCCAGAGGTTGCTGCGGTCCCGATCGGGTCAGGACGCGAGGATCACGCGCCCGCGGACGTACAGACGGCGTGACTCCTCCAACGCGTGCTTCAGGTCGGTCATGGTGCGGCGGGCCTGGAGCGGCATCACCATCGACCACACGAAACGGGTCATGCCGCGCCGGTCGGCTCGCATCGCGTCCTCGCGCTGCTTCTCCCGGAAGACGCAGTCCGAGGGTGACTCGCCTGGTCGCAGCAGGTTCAGGTACTTCACCTTGCCGTCGAACTCGCCGAGGTGGCGGTGGTCCTCCCAGGAGAAGTCGGCGATGCCGACGGTCCTCCCGTCACGTCGGCGTACGGGGTATTGCAGCGTGGGCTCGGGGATGCCGTACCGGTAGAACTGCACCCGGGTCACCGACTCCCCCGGCGACTCCGCGCCGGGATCGGCGAGCCGCATGGCCAGCCTTGCGGTACGCGAGCCCGGCACGTAGGCGTAGTGCTCCTGCCAGGCCCGGAGCTGGTCGGCGAGCCCCTGGTCGACGCGGAGGGCGGAGTCGGCGGTCACCACTCCCGCCTCCAGACCCGAGCGGCAGGCCACCTCCCAGACGGCCCGGGCCGGCGAGACCGAGACGACTCCGTGCCAGACCCCGACGTCGTCGGCCGGGACGGGCTGGGTGCTGCGGTGGTGGTTGGCCGCAGCCGTACGGTGGGACGAGCCCGCGTCCAGGCGCAGCAGATGCACCACCGAGAGATCCTGCTCGTAGATGGCGAAGCCGTGCAGGGCGGCGGCCGAGGCGCCGGTCAGGGCGACGCAGCCCTGCTGGGCGGCGAGGGCGGCCCGTGCGTGCAGCAGGTGCTTGCCCGCGTCGTCGCAGTCCTCGTAGGCGGCGGCGGAGACGTACATCCCCCGCCGAAGCCGTACGATCACGCCGGCTCGGCGCGCCCGGGCGAGACTCGCGTCGCACTCGCCCCAGTCCAAAGCCTCAGCGCGGCTGAACACGCCGCCGTTCGCTTGACCGAGCCCAAGGAAGTCCGCGTGCATGCGGCCGACTCTGAGCCACCTGCCGGGCGAGGGCAACCGTCTCGACGTCATCTGTGGAGGACAGCCCGAGTGCCTGGGGGACGGACGGCAGACCGGGGCTCGATGGGCGGCTCACCTGACACGGGTTTCGACCACTTGACCCAGGTTGCAACCCGGGCCAAGCGGTCGAAAACCACGTCTACGTGGGTTTCCGGGCCGGTGAGGTCGTCAGGCCTTGGCCTGGGACATCGAGAAGGACCGGCGCAGGTAGACCAGGTAGGTCACGGCCACGCAGACGACGTAGAAGAGGCAGAAGGACCCCAGGGCGGTCGAGACCCCGCCGGTGGCCTTGTAGGAGTTAGCGATGATGCGCGGGATGAAGCGTCGGCTTGTCCAGGGCGATCCCGGCACGGGCATGATCCGATTGTCGTTGCCGTACGGCTCGTCGCCGAACATCGTGATGACGAACTGCTCGGCACCGCCGCGGGCGAGGATCTCCTCCACCGCCCGGGCGTGCTGCGCCACCGGTGTGGGGAGACCGTGCTCCGCGGGCGCACCGTGTGCGTGGACGACCGGCCGGTCATCCTGGGGCCCAACACCCTGGCCCTGTTCCGGACCCTAT
Organism: Propionibacteriales bacterium; assembly: GCA_038198385.1. Classification (GTDB taxonomy): domain Bacteria; phylum Actinomycetota; class Actinomycetes; order Propionibacteriales; family Propionibacteriaceae; genus Microlunatus. The sequence goes on along the minus strand of JBBQAB010000301.1, from coordinate 2,237 downwards.
CGGGCACTACCGGGGTGGTGTCACGTCAGCAGCTGGCCGCCGGTGTGGCCGACCCGATGGACGACCACGCGCTGGAGGTGGCCATGAGCCGGCTGCGCCGGGCCCTTGGACGTCCCCGGACTGGTCAGCACCGTGGTCCACCGCGGCTACCGCTGCAACGCGGAACCGCTCACGGACTGACGGGTCTCCGCTCACGAGGGTGGGGGCCACGGTCCGCGAACCAGGTCAGTGAGGTGCCGTGCGGATGGGTCCAGGCCACGGCCCGACCGTCGGAGCCGAGGACGAACGTGGTCGAGCCGGCCGGTCGGGCCGGACCCGTGGCGGTCACCTCGGGCAGCACGGTCGGACCCTCGTTGCTGACCCAGTGGCATCGCCGGGCGTCGACCAGCTCCGCCATCAGGGCGGCGAACCGGCCCCGCTGGTCGTCGGGGAGATAGGCGGCCACCGCGCTGTGGAAGACGACCGGGACCAGCCCGTCGGGCACTGCGGCCAGCAGCGCCGGCAGCTCGGCGAGCAGGTCGCCGGCCACCAGTCGGGGTGGGTCCGAGCGGGCCACGGCCACGGCCTGCTGCAGCCGTTCCCGCCGCTGCTGCTGCTCGGGCCAGACCAGGATCGACAGCCAGGCCATCGCGTCGTCGTCGCGGACGTCCAACGGGTGCAGGTCAATCCCGGCCCGCCAACGCACGTGAGGTCCGACGGTAGGCAGCGGAGCCGGGCCGCTGACCGTACAGGTGAGCGGCTCGGTGGCACCCGCCGCCAGCGGAGCAGACGGCCCGACGACGACTTCCCCGTGGTCGGTGACCCAGCGGTAGCCGAACCGGTCCGGGAGCAGGCACAGCCCCGCGCTCGCCCCGACCTCGATCAGCGCCAACGGACGACCGGCCCGCTGCTGAAGCTGGACGCACAGCGGGGTGAGGGTGGCCAGCCGGCCCACCTCGTTGGTCTGGGTGGCCCGGACGCGGATGGTCGTAGCGACGGCCTCCCAGTCGGCCAGCAGCCTCCGACGGAACACCCCGTACGGCGCCGGTGCCGGCACCCCGTGCCAGCGGGCGGCCGCGAAGACCAGGTTGGGCTGTCGCTTGGCCGGGGGCAGCGAGTCCAGGAGCTGGATCAGCTCGGGGTCCTCCGCCACGCCCCGGGCCCACGCGGCCAGGCCGTCGGACTCTCCGTCGGCGTACCGGGCGAACTCGGTGTACTGGTCGGCGGTCGGGACGAAGAGGCGCACCCCCTCATGGTGCAACCCGGGTCCGGTCGCCTCGGTCTCACCCCGGCCTCGGTAGTCTCGTCCGGTCGCCGAACCCGAAGGACCACCATGGACGCAGAACAGCTGACCCCGACCCTCGCCGAGCACGCCGAGGGGGGCCGGTCTACAGCCCCCGCTGGCCCGGCGTGCGGTGGGTCGACATGACGGCCGGCGACGTGTTGGAGATGCAGCCCGACGGGTCGGTCCGGCGTCAGCACGTCGGCTCGGTCGCGGCCATGCTGCGGCCCCGACGCGACGGCGGGCACGTGATCTGCGGCGAGCGCGGCCTGCTGCTGACCGACCACGACGACCTGGCCTCGCCGCTCCGGTCCCTCCCCGAGGTCTGGTCCGACACCGGGGTCCGGATGAACGAGGGTGGCTGCGACCCCAGCGGCGTCCTCTACGCCGGCTCGATGGCCTACGACCAGCACGAGGGCGGGGCCCGGCTCTACCGCTTCGACCCGGCCGGCGAGGTGGACGTGGTGCTCCCGGCGGTCACGGTCTCCAACGGGATCGACTGGAGCCCCGACGGCACCCTCGCCTACTACAACGACACCCCCACCGGGGAGGTCTCGGTCTTCGACTGGTCGGCCGACAGCGGTCTGACCAACCGGCGACGCTTCGTCGCCGTCGAGGGCGAGGGGCACCCGGACGGGCTGACCGTCGACGCCGAGGGCGGGGTGTGGGTCGCCCTCTTCGGCGGCTCGGTCGTACGCCGCTACGCCCCCGACGGCACCCTCGACGCAGTCATCGGCGTGGGGACGAGCCAGGTCACGGCCATGACCTTCGGGGGACCCGGGCTGGACCAGCTGTTCATCACGACGTCGAAGGAGAACATGGGGCCGGACCCCGAGCCCCGGGCGGGCGCTCTCTTCCGGGCGGTTCCGGGCGTCCTCGGGCAGCCGGTGCGGGAGTTTGCCGGCTGAACGACGACGGCGTCGGTCCCTCCGAGGAGGAGCCGGCGCCGTCGATGGGGCTGAGCCCTGGCTCAGAC
>JBBQAB010000300.1:0-5448 GCA_038198385.1 Propionibacteriales bacterium | reverse complement strand
TGGGAGCCGGCTCGACCGGCACGAACGTCGCCTGGTATGCCCGCGACAACGACCTGACGGTCGCGGTCGTAGAGCGCGAGCTGGTCGGCGGCGAGTGCTCGTACTGGGCGTGCATGCCGAGCAAGGCGCTACTCGGGCCCACGCATGTGCTGGCGGCTGCCCGCCGCCTGCCTGGCGCAGCCACGGCCGTTGGCGACGTGGATGTCGACGCAGTGCTGACCCGCCGTGACGAGTTCATCTCGCACCTGGACGACTCCTCGCAGGCGCAGTGGATGGAGGGTATCGACGCCGACCTGATCCGTGGCGAGGGGCGCCTCAGCGGGGTGCGCCAGGTGGCGGTGACTGCTGCCGACGGCTCCGTACGGCGCTTCACCGCGCGTCGCGCCGTGGTCCTCGCGACCGGCTCGCGCGCGTCGTCGCCGCCGGTCGAGGGGCTGGCCGACATCCGCACGTGGAACAACCGCGACGTGACGACGGCTAAAGACATCCCGGCGCGGCTGCTGATCCTCGGCGGCGGCGTCGTCGGTTGCGAGATGGCCCAGGCCTACCGCCGCCTCGGCGCCCGCGAGGTTACCGTCATCGAGCGCTCCGACGTGCTGGTCGCGAACTTTGAGCCGTGGGCGGGCGCGCTGCTCGCCGACGCACTGATCGCTGAGGGCATCACGGTTCTGACCGGCCGCTCCGGTGAGCACGCGTCCCGGGACGGTGAGGACGGCACGGTCACGCTGCGGCTCGACGATGGGACCGAGCTGGTCGGCGACGAGCTGCTCGTCGCCGCCGGACGGTCTTTCAACACCGACGACATCGGCCTGGACACGGTGGGGCTCGAGCCGGGCGGCCCGGTCCAGGTCGACGACCAGCTCAGGTCGACGGGTGTGGACGGGGGCTGGCTCTACGCCGCCGGCGACGTCAACGGCCGCGCCCTGCTCACCCACCAGGGCAAGTACCAAGCCCGCCTGGCTGGCGACATCATCGCCGGCAAGGAGCTCTCGGCCTGGGCCGACCACACCGCGGTGCCGCAGGTCATGTTCACCGACCCGGAGCTCGCGGCGGTCGGCTTGAGCGAGCAGCAGGCCCGCGACGCAGGCATCGACGTGAAGACGGTGTCGTACGAGATCGGTTCGGTGGCCGGCGGAGCGCTGCTCGGCGCCAAGGGACGTGCGCAGCTGGTCATCGACCAGTCGGAGCGCGTCGTCGTGGGTGCGACCTTCGTCGGTCCGAACGTTGGCGAGATGCTGCACGCCGCAACCATCGCCGTCGTGGGGAAGGTGCCGATCGACACGCTATGGCACGCGGTCCCGGCCTTCCCGACCGTCAGCGAGGTCTGGCTGCGCCTGCTCGAAGCCGACCGCGGCGTCTGACGCGAGGAGCACGATGCACCGCAGGCACCGGCTCCGAGGAGACGGCCGTTCCCGCCCGGTGTCAGCCGGTGCGCCAGCCGCGCCGCATCACCAGCACCGGCACGACCTGCATCGCGACGTAGCCGCCCGGTCTCAGTCGCCGGCTGGGGCCGACGCCATCTACTTCACTGACCCGCTCATCAACCCCGTGGATGAACGACTGCACCTCCCTGCACGCTTCGTGACCACCTTCGCAGTCGTTGTGCTTGCCAGCGCTTCTGTCCTCGTTCGTCGGTTGACCTCACCGGGGGCCGTCCGACAGGATGTCGCTGCGGCGCGCGGCATACCGCAGTCGTCGTTGCGCAGGCTGCTGAGACCGAGTGCGCGGCGTGAGTGCCGGGTAGCCTGGTCTCATGGCTTTGACACTCGGCTCCGGTCCGCTCGCTCCCGGTTCCTCGTCCACCGCACAGCTGAACTTCAGCCTCGACGACGCTCCGGCGCACCGGCTCGTGTTTCAACCGGACCAACGCCGGATCCGGGCGCTGGTCGGCGACGTGGTGGTGCTTGACACGGTGCGCGCGCACCTGCTGCACGAGTCCGGCCTGATGCCGGTGGTCTACGCCCCGGAAGACGACTTCGCGGACGGGGTCTGGGCCGAGTCGACCACGTCCACGCACTGCCCGTTCAAGGGAGACGCGGCCTATCGCAGCCTGCAGGTCGACGGTACGACCGTGGACGACCTGCAGTGGCGCTACCCCAATCCGCTGGCGCCCTCGTCCTGGCTGACTGGGTTCGCCGCCCTGGACGCCGACAAGGTCGACGTGTGGTTCGTCGAGGACGATCGGGTGGTCGGCCACCTGCGCGACCCCTATCACCGGGTCGACACCCACGTCAGCTCGCGTCGGGCGGTGGTGCGCCGCGACGGCGAGGTAATCGCCGACTCCGCGCGGCCCGTCCTGATCTTCGAGACCGGGCTGCCGATGAAGGTGTACGTGCCGCCAGCAGACGTGCGTCCCGGCGCGGTCTCGTCCGGCTCGGGGAAGCGGACGATCTGCCCGTACAAGGGGGAGGCTAGCTACTGGAACGTCGGCCCGCTGGCCGACGCCGCCTGGAGTTACGAGACGCCGCTGCCGGACGCGCTGCGGGCGCAGGCGCACCTGTGCTTCGATGACTCGATGGACGGGCTGACCGTCGAGCTGGACTGACCGGGCCGACCTCAGCAGCGATGTGTGCACACGCGTTCTATGGCTCCAACGACGCTCACGCTCATCGCCGGAAAAGTCCGTCGCAGAACACATCGTTCCTGGCCAGAGGCATTTCCGCATGACCAGCTCACCCCAAAAGCCCTGCTGGTGGTCACTCGGTCCCGGCGCGTTCGAAGACCCCCGCGGGATGCCGATATCGGCCACCCAGAGATCGCCCACCGCGTCGACGTGGAGGCCCGCCATGGGAAGTGCGAGGGTCACCATCGTGGTCGCGCTAACGAGCTCCCCGGGGCGTGGTCGGTCGAGGCATCGATCCCTGAGGGCACGTCACCTACTCCTCGACGCTTGGCGCTGCGGTGCTGTGCCCTCCGCTCAGCGAAACTGGTCGGCGAGGTCGGTCAGGGACACCGCCCGGAGGTCAGGGGCTCCGAAGTACCCCGGGTAAGGGCCACCGGTGCGGTTCAGCCAGGCTGTAGCAAGCCCCGCACGAAAGGCACCGTCGATGTCCCAGGGGTGGACCGCCACGAGCATCGCGTCCTCCGGGTCGACACCACACTGGCGCAATGCGTACGCGTAGGCCTCCGGAGCTGGCTTCCAGCGGCCGGCGTCCTCTACCGTCAACAGGCGCTCGAAATGCTCGCCGATGCCGGCCCGGTTGAACAGTGCCTCGGCGACGGAGGCCGACCCGTTGCTGAGGGTCACCAGCCGGATCCCGAGAGCACCCAGTGCCCTGATGCCGTCGGGGACGTCGGCATGCACGGGAAGTCCGGCGAACCCATCCATGATGTAGGAGACCGCGTCAGCAGCTCCACGATTCAGGGACAGGCCGTGGAGGCCCACTCGCAACGACTCAGCCGCGATGTGGGCGAACGAGTCGCTGGAGTCGACGGCCGTGAGTGCGAAACCGTCGCGCAGCAGCCCCGCGAACCAGGTGGCCTCAAGGTGGGCCGGGGCACCGACGTCCTCGAAGCGCTTGGCCATCGGCGACATGTCCGAGAGCGTCTCGTTGACGTCGAAGATCAGCAGTCGTGGGGGTCTGGGACCGTCCGGACTGACGGGGTGATCAACACTGGGGAGTGATGGGTCCAGGTGCTCGCTCGACATGCCTACCACCGTAGCCTCCGATCGAAGCCGCTCGTCCAGGAGAGCCCGTCGCTGGCGACAGGCTGTTCGAGTGGCGCCGAGCTCTCTGACTTCGATGGCCCCGTGGCTCGACAACGGTGGGCGGAAGGAAACGACACCCTGAGCTTGCTCATCCGTCGGACCACGGACTCGACCGGGACGCCCCACGCTCGGCTCAGGCCATCCAGCATCCCGAGGTCCATGCGGTTGGGCAGCAGCGACCTCCGTTCGACGGCCGGTGTGAGGAACTTGGCAGCGAACTGGTTCGCCTTCTGCTCGATCAGAAGAGCACCCCCACCGACCGACTATTGAGCAACGACGCCGACCAACCTTGGGTGGGATGCCCGAGTCGTTCAGTAGCCGGTCGGTCACAGCGCCGCGACACCATTTTGCGCCGGCGGCCGGTGGTGGCCGCTAGGGGCGGGCGTGGAGTTCGAGCAGCGAGATGGCGGCGGAGATGTCCGGCAGTGAGGCGACCGCATCGGCCATCCGCGCGGAACCGGGTGGCTCGTCGGTCAAGACGGCGTAGAGCCTTAGACAGCCTGCTCGCCAGATCATTTCCTGGCGGGACCGTGCGACCTACCTTGACGACCGCGAGGCTGTCGGCGTTATACGGCTGGTCGGCGAAGAACGGAATGGTGATCATCGGCGTGGCTGCGGCCAGTGCGTCGAGGGTGGTGCCGGCGCCGCCGTGGCTGATGACCACGCGAGCCCGAGGGAGCACCTCGGTCTGGTCGACCCAACGCGCCACCTCACCGCCGCCCAGATCACCCCTTGCCGCTGGATCGGCCGAACCGATGGACAAGCTGGATCGGCCGAACCGATGGACAAGATTGCCTGGTACCCGGTGTGGCGCGCCGCCTCGACGGCGACGCGTGCCGTCGGGGCAAACATCGGCATCTTGGGCATCTCGCTACCCTGCGTCACGTAGATCAACGGTTCATGGGCCGGCTGTGGCACGGGTAGTCCGGGGCGTTTGACCCGGGTCACGGTGGCAGCGGTCGGCCGGCTGTCGATGGCCGTCGGGAAGAAGCTGAGCTGCGGAGCGGTGATCAGCCCGATCCCCGGCCGGGTCCGGGCGTAGGCCAACCTCGGTGCGGGTAGCGCGACGACCATGTCGCTGATCGCCAAGCGGGCCGGGGTGGCCGTGCAGACCGTCTACTTCATCTTCCGAACCAGGGACGCGCTGGTTCAGGAGGTACACAATCAAACGGTGCTCGGCCGAGGTGCACCGGTGGTGCCTCCTGAGCATCCCTGGTACGTCTCGATGGCCAGTGATCCGGATCCGGTCCGGGCGATCTCCACCCTCGTTGAGGGGATGCATGACGTAGCCACGATCCTGCTGGCGAAGGCCGAACCGCGTCCCGGACTGGCAGACCGGCAAGCCGGAGACATGCTCGTCGCGCTGCTCGGTCCGGAGATCTACCGAACGTTCGTGCTCGAACTCGGCTGGACCCGGGAACAGTGGGCCACCTGGACCGCGCAGACGATGGTCCGGGAACTGTTCGCGGGGCAGTGAACAGCCCGCGCCTCAGGGTGTCCCACCTTGCGTGGTACCCCCCTCGGGTATATAGAGGGCGGTGGTGACAGCCGCCGCCGTTGCACGACCGGATCTGTTTGAAGGAGTTCCTGATGACCACCCCGACCCGTACCCCGTTGCCGATGGTTTCCACCGGCTGCGCCTGTTGCACCCCCGCCCCGCATGCGGCCCCCGTGACCACGACGTCGGCCGTTCAGCCTGCGGCCATGTCGGAGACCTACTTGGTGACGGGGATGACCTG
>JBBQAB010000299.1:0-2674 GCA_038198385.1 Propionibacteriales bacterium | reverse complement strand
GGACGACGCGAACCGGTTCTTCGCCCGGCACCTGAAGTGAGGCTTGGCCATCAGCCAGCAGTAGACGGCAGCCGCTAACGGCCAAGACGCCGGTCATCAAGGACAGCCCGGCCCTCCTCGATGCGCGGTGTCCAGCCGACGGGCGGCCGCCCCGCACGCGGGACTACCGTCCATTGGTGGTCACCGTGGGTCGGGGCGGGATTCGGCCACCAGCACATGAATCGGAGTCGCCACACTCGCCAGCGGGCGCTCCCTGGCGCCGGCTAGCGGCCGTTTCCGCTCGGGATCGCCCGTTGAGACGACCGCTAGGCATGACCCTGGCTGGCTCATGAGGTCGAGAACCGGCTCGGCCACACCGCGCAGCCGGCCGACCTCGTACGCGACGCGCTCCGCTACCCCTAGTTTACCTGCGAGCCAGAACCGATCGCCACCAGTCATCACGACATCGCCAACTGTTTGCAGGGCCTCGACGCGGACCTCAGCAGGTGGTCGCGCACCTCGGCTGCTCGGCGGTTACGACACCCTGCCGGCCCGCGGCAAGGCCCGGCTGCAAGTCGTGTTGACCCCGACGACCCCACCGATGAGCTGTCCGCGGCCTTGGTGGTGAGGGAACAAGTTCGACGGCTCTTCAAGGCCGCCGCCGTCGAGGCCGCCCGGGACAAGAAGATGACTCACGGCCGCTACGTGCTGGCCGCCGAGGTCTTCTCGTGGACGGGGCCCGGGAGAAGCCGCGACGGTGTGGGCAGGGGCAGGGGCAGGGGCAGAGGCAGGGTCAAAGGCGACGCGAGCCCTGGCCCTGGGTGGGCCGGAGAACCGCGCTTGTCATATCGGTGTCTGGGAAGGTGGGAAGCATGTCGTTTCAGGAGCTGATCGAGTGGGTGGGGAAGACGGTCGACGCGGGCGGTGTGGCGATCGTGGTCGTCGGTGTCCTGGTCGCCACGGGCCTGGCCTTGCGGATGCTGTTGCAACGTCAGAAGGGGGCGTATGAGTCCTACCGGCGGCTGCTGGGCCGCTCTATTCTGCTGGGGCTGGAGTTCCTGGTCGCGGCGGACATCATCCGGACGGTGGCGGTGACGCCGACGTTCCGTAGCGTCGGGGTGCTGGCGGTGATCGTGGTGATCCGGACGTTCCTCAGCTTCTCCCTTGAGCTGGAGATCACCGGCCGGTGGCCGTGGCAGAAGAAGACCGAGCGCGCCCCGCAGGGCTGAGGTTCGACAGCGAAGGTGGAGGCAGTGGACATTCTTGGCTGGTGGGACGGGGGTCGCAGCTCGGGGTGGTGGCGGGTGAGGCGGCCTTCATGTACGTCACGGCGCTGGTCGGATTGCGGCTCGGGGAGCGGGGACGTGTTCACGTTGATCGTGGTGCACCGGCTGGCGAGCCTGCTTCGGTTCCGTCCGCTGCTCGGCAAGTTCGCCGACTACCAGGGTGCGGGTCCTGGTCGTCACCCCGGCGCCGAGGCTGGCGCCTGAGGGGGGTCTAACACATGGGAGCGAGCAACTATTGCTATGCTGCAAGTAACGGGGTACGTTGAAATCTGTTTCTGCTACTACTGTCCAGCTAGCAGATGGAAGGACCGATTGTGCCGGGTTTCTTTCCGTGGTGGGTGATCGTCACCCACTTTCTGAACATGTTTTTCTTGTTGCTGCTGGCCCGATCTGGGCTAGAGGTGCTCTCGGCATTTCCCAAGTTGTACTGGCGAGAGGACTGTCCCCCGGGACAGGAGTGGATCCGCTTCTCCCGGAAGGTCGTCTCGGCGGACTCGCGCAGACTGTGGTCCTCTTTGGAGGAGGAGGAAGCTTGGTCACCTGCGGTGGCGCTGCCGGGTAAGAAGAACCTGGGTTTAGGTCGGCACTGGCACTTCATGTCGGTCCAGTTCTGGATCCTGACCGGCGCCGTGTACGTCACGCTGGTGTTTGCTACCGGCTACTGGCACTATCTGGTGCCCACCAGCTGGTCGATCATCCCCGACTCGATCAGGTCGGTCGGCACCTATCTGCGTTTTGAGATCCCGCCGCCGATCGCTGGTCAGCCGTTCGAGCCCGCGCAGAAGCTGGTCTACTTCTTGCTGATCTTCGTGCTTGCGCCGTTTCAGATTCTCACCGGAGCGGCCATGTCACCCACGATGTTGGCCCGTTTTCCCTGGTACGGGAAGCTGTTCGGCGGTAAACAGGGGGCTCGCAGTCTGCACTTTCTCGGACTGGTCGGCTTCGGCGCGTTCGTGGTGGTGCACGTTTTCATGGTGATCGTCCACGGGCTGCCGAAGGAGTTCGGGGCGATGGTTCTCGGAGGCTACGGCCGTAATCGCAACCTGGCCTTGGCGTTGGGGCTGTTGGGACTGTTTCTGATCCTGGCCTTCCACGTGGTGATCACCTGGTTCTCGCTGCGGTACCGGCGCCGTACGCAGCGCTTGCTTGGCTTGATGGTCAACCCTTTCGAAGGGGTGATCTCAAGATCTTTGACCTCGCGGCAGCACTACGCCCGTAAGGACATCTCGTCGTTCTTCCGGGTCAACGGGTACCCGCCGGTCGGCTCCGACTACGAAGACCTCGCTGCCGGTGGGTTCGACGACTACCGATTGGTCGTGGGGGGCCTGGTTGAGCGGCCAGTGTCGCTGTCCCTGTCCGAACTGCGTGGGCTGGGTACGTCTGAGCAGGTCACCAAGCACAACTGCATC
>JBBQAB010000298.1:0-9925 GCA_038198385.1 Propionibacteriales bacterium | reverse complement strand
GCCTCGATCCCGAGCCGCCGGGGATCCACCACCGAGAGGAACATCCATGAACGGGCTTGTTATCAACCTCACCCACTCCGTCGACGATGTCGACCGCACCAGCGTCGCGATCGTCGTCGCGGGCGCGTCCGTCGCGTCTTCGCAGAAGACGACAGTCTTCTTGTCGTCGGAGGGCACCCGGCTGGCCGTCAAGGGGACGGCCGAGACACTGCACGAGGAAGGCTTCGCGCCCATGTCGGAGCTGGTCAACAGCTACGTCGAAGCCGGCGGGACCTTCCTGGTCTGCAGCCCCTGTGCCAAGAAGCGCGGGATCAGTGAGGACGACCTCATCGAGGGCGCATCCATCGTGGGCGGGGCCACCCTGGTGGCGTTGCTGGCCGACGGCGCCTCGTCGCTCTCCTTCTGAGACGACCGCCGATGCCGAAGCTCGCCGCGTCCCCGCCCACGGGCGTGCCTACCGTGCCCGTCGCCCTGGAGTACGACGGCGGCGACATGGACTGCGGGAGCGGTCTGCTGCTCGCCATCACGTCGCGCATGCGACGCATCGATGAGGGCGCGGTGCTGCTCCTGCACACCCGGGAGCGCTCCGTGCTCGCCGACCTGCCCGCGTGGGCCCGCCTCGCGGGCCACGCCCTTCTCGCGGTCGTCGATGATGCAGCTGACACCGCAACTGGTTCCTGGCGGCTGTGGATCGAGCGGGGCCGCACGGTCACCGGATCGCTCGACCGCTCCGTCGCGACAGACGCCGAGTACTCCTCCGGAGCGCCCGCACCCGTGGGTACACGCCTGTGGCTGTACTCCAACTTCCACTGCAACCTGGCCTGCACCTACTGCTGCGCAGCGTCCTCACCGCATGCTGAGCCTCGCTTGATGTCGGTCGAGACCGCAGTGAGTGCTGCGGAGCAGTTCGCCCAGCAGGGTGGCCGGGAGCTGCTCGTCACCGGCGGTGAACCCTTCCTCCATCCAGACCTGGGCGAGCTCGTGGCCCGGACCGCGGAGCACGTGCCGGTCACCCTGCTGACCAACGCCATGGTCTACGGGAGGGGTCGGCGCCGCGAGGCCCTGGAGTCCTTTGACCGCGATCGGGTGACACTGCAGATCAGCCTGGACTCCGCAGGCCCGGAGCTGCACGACCGGCAGCGTGGCGCCGGGTCGCACCGGCGCGCCCTGGATGGCATCCGGCTGGCCAGAGAGCTCGACTTCCGGGTCCGGGTCGCGACGACCTACCTGCCCGAGGACGCCCTCGCTGCCGGAGATCTCCACGGCACCCTGGCCGACCTCGGGATCGCGGAGGAGGACCGCCTGATCCGACCGGTCGCTGCGGAGGGTTACGCCGAGGACGGTGTCGAGATCACCCTCGACTCCGTCGAACCCGAGCCCACCCTGACCACGGACGGCGCCTGGTGGCACCCCGTCGGCGTCACCAACCGGCACCTGCGGGTGGCCGACGCACCCCTGCCGCTCGCGCACGTCCTCGACGTCGTCCGAGACGTCGTGGCCGTCCAGGCCGCCGCCGGCTCTCAGGGGCGTTCGGTCTTCCGCTGCACCTGACTCGTCCCTGAGAGCCCGTCCAACGTTTCCGTTCCGTGGTGCCCATCAGCACGACATCGACGCGAAAACTCCCTCTGAACACGTTGGCGCACCTTCCTCGCCGTGGCCTGCTGCCCTGGCCACCCGGTTCCAGGAGACGACGGGGCTCGACGTCGTGTCCACCGCTCCTGACGGACAGCACCGCCGTCGTACGCGCCTTCGAGGTCGGCGACATCCAGTTGGCCTGGATGGGCGGACTCACCCGCGTGCAGGCACGCGCCCGTGTCCCCGGCGCCACCGACCGTCCAGCGTGACACCGTGTAGCGGCCGTCGGCGTCGGTGATCGCCGACCGCTGTCTCGTTCGACTTCGCGGTGGTCAGCTCCGGCCTGCTGGCCTCAGTGACGGTCAGCCTTGGTCCCGAGGTGCTCGGACGCGCCACCCGGGTCTGAGACCGGCCCACCAGGAACCCGGTGGGCGAACCGGGGTCCGCTCTCTATCACCCACAGGTCCCCGGATCCCTGCAGGCACACGCCGGTACGCTCCCCGGGCCGGATGGTGCTGCCAAGTCGCACCTCGACCTCCACCCTCACCCGAGGTTCACCGCGGACCTGGTCGAGCTCGACCACGACGTCCTGGTGAGGTCCGGACTGGCGCACCTGCACGACCCGGCCTGCCAGCGCAGCAGCCATTCCCTCATCGATGAGGGCGAAGCGTTCCTTGCGGACCAAGAGAATGGCGGGTCCCTCCACGTGCGCCGCGGCCGAAACGACGAGCTCCCCCAGGCGTGAGTGGTGAACAGCGGACTCGACGACACCGGGCAGCTCGTTGAACCCGCCCACGAGCCGGGCGACCGCCAACGTACTCGGCTTCGTGTAGAGCGCATGGATCGTGTCGAACTGCTCGATGCGTCCCTCGACGAGCACGGCGACCCGGTCGGCCAACCCCGCCTCATCGAGGTCATGGGTCACCATCACGATCGTAGGATCGAGCGCAGCGCGAACCTCAGCCAACAACTGGTGCATCGACGTCCGCAGGCCAGTGTCGAGGGCGCTGAACGGCTCGTCGAGGAGCATCACCCGGCGGCTGGCGGCCAGAGCCCGGGCCAGGGCAACGCGCTGCTCCTGGCCCCCGGACAACTGTCGTGGCCTGCGTGCGGCGAGGTCACCCAAGTGGACCAGGTCGAGGTACCGCTGCGCGGCAGCGCGGCTCTGCGAGCGGCTCCGGCCGCGCACCCGGTCCGCGAAGGCGACGTTGTCCAGCACGCTCAGGTGCGGGAAGAGGTGAGGTTTCTGGAACATGACCGTCAGGTCGCGCCGCTCCGGTGGAACGCCCATGACGCTCACCCCGTCCAGCAGCACGTCGCCCGACTCCGCCGGCTCCAATCCGGCCGCGACCCGGAGCAGGGTGGTCTTGCCGGATCCCGAAGGCCCGAGCACGGCGACCATCTCGCCGTCTTGGACCTCGAGGTCGACCTCAGCGAGCGTCGGTTGCTCGGCACCCGGGTGGTGGTGCCTGATCGAGGCCAGGGCCAGAGCCGCGCTCATGAGAGCGCAGCCGTCCTGCGGCGCGAGGCCGCGTAGGTGAAGACCGCCAGGGCCACCAGTGGTGGCAGGCTGGCGGAGATGGCCAGGGTCGAGGTGAGGGCGTCGTTGCCGGACCCAGCTGCGGAGGAACCGACCAGCATGGGCGCGGTGACGATCTGACCGCCCCCGATGAGCAGCGTGACGGCGTAGTCGCTCCACCCGACCAGGAAGGCCAGTCCCGTGGCGGTGAGCAGGCCGGTCGTGGCGGCCGGCAACGTCACCCGTCGACGAGCCTGACGCGAACTGGCCCCCAGGACCCGAGCCTGCTCCTCCAGGGCAGGGTCGAGGCCCAGGTAGGTGGCCCGCATGGTGAAGGTGGTGTAGGGCATCGCGAATACGCTCAGGACCAGGACTACGGCTACTTCTCCCGGAACTCCGAGTCGCAAGATGACGACATCGAGACCCATCGCGACCGCGAACGGGGCCAGCACGACCGGCCCGAGAAGGACGACTGACGGTAGTGCGGGTCTGCGTAGCAGCCGCCACCCCAGCGCCCGTCCCGCCATCACCCCGAGGGGGGTCGCGATCAGCGCGACGGCCGCGCCCAGGAGGCCGGACCGGACCAGCGCCGCGATCATCCCCGTGTCGAGCGCCTCCTGCCATCCGCGAAGCCCGAGGTCCTGCGGCAGTCTCGACGTGCCCGACCAGCGTGCAGCACCTGCCCACAGCAACAACGGCGTCAGGGGAATGACCAGCCAGAACACCAACAGGGCCGTCATCACGGTGCGACGCGACGGATGCGCCGCACGCCAGCGCACGGCTGCCTGTCTCCTCATCGGTCGGCCCCCAGCCGCCGCACGAGCGGAAGGGTCATGACGGCCGCGAGCAGGGCCAGCCCTGTGGCGACCACGGCGGTGGCCGCGGCCTGGGGTCGTGCGGCGACGTCGATGTCAGTGAAGAGCCGGTAGGCCATGACCGGGAGCGGCTCGGGGTAGGCGCGCCCGAGCAGTCGGGCGACCTCGTACGTGCCGAGGGTGTAGACGAACACGATCAGCGAGGACGACGCCAGGGCGGGCGCGGACAGGGGCAGCAGGAGGCGTCGCCATTGCTCCCGCGGAGCTGCGCCGAGCACCGCCGCGACCTCACGCAGGTCCGCGTAGTGCCGCCCGATGGAAGCGATGACCAGCAGGGCGATGAAGGCCGATTCCTTCCAGGCAAGCTCGAGCACAGTTGCCCAGGGCCAGCGTCCGCCCACCAGCTCAGGCCACGAAGCTGCTGAGATCCCCGACCAACGCTGCGCCAGACCGACATCGGAGAGCAGCAGCCCGGTCGCGGCCGCACCCACCAGGTGCGGCACCGTCACCACCGCAACGACCAGACCGACGAGGAGTCGAACGCCACGGCGTGAACGAACGACCACTGTCGCGATCGTGAAGCCGATGGTCGCAGCCAGCAGCGTCGCAGTAGCGGCAGTGAGCAGCGACTCATACGTGGCCGCCTCCAGATCAGCCGCCAGCGTGGTGTATCCATCGGTGCTCAGGCGAGGCCGTCCCACCAGGGGCAGCAGTCCCAGACTGGTCGCACCAAGGGTACCGAGCGCCGTACCGGTCACCGCCACGATCAGCAGCACCGCGGGAGCGACCAGGCGTGCACCGCCGAACTGCCGACTGGCTCGGCGGTCAAGGGCGCTCGACGGGCCTAGGGTCACGATCCTGAACCGAGCACGGCCCGGCGCCAGCCCTCGTCCAGCCGGGGCACCCAGGACGAGGCGAGCTCAGGGTTGGCGTTGCGCGAGAGGACGCTGTAGGGCGGCACCACGTCCGACCTCGGAAGGTCATCGAACCGTGCCCGATCGGTCGGGCTCAACAAGTCGGTGTCGAGCACCGTGAACTGTCCCCACATGTCCGGGTCGGCCTTGATCGCCTGCTGCTCGGGCGACAGTGCGAGGTTGGCCACCACCATCGCGCCCTCAGGGTCGCCGGCCGAGGAAGGAATGGCCAGGAAGCTGGCGTTGCCGACGGTCCCCTCGTTCAGTGGCAGAACCCGGGTGGTCGCCGGGAAGGTGCCATCAGCGACGAGCTTGGTGAGGGTGGCCGGCCCGTAGGTCATGGTCATGTCGACCTCTCCGTCGGCGTAGAGCCGGTCCAGGGCCACCGAGTCTCGGGGATAGGTCCGCCCTTGGCGCCACAACGACGGCGCTACGCCCTTGAGGACATTCCAGAGCCCGGGGGTGAGCCGGTCGTAGGCGCCTTGGTCGAACTGTGACGGGATCTTCGCGTAGCCGCCCGAGGTGCTGTAGAGCACCTCGCGGAGGAAGACCGAGCCGGTGAAGTCGGGCGGGGCGGGATAGGTGAACCGGCCAGGATGGTCCTTTGCCCACTGCAGGACACCGGCCATCGACGTCGGCGGCGTATGGACTCGCGCCGAGTCGTAGACCAGGGTGAACTGTGCCTTGTGCCATGGCGCCTCGCAGCCTCCGACCTCGGTCCCGAAGTCCTGGGTGACCAGGCCGTCGTCCGGCGCCACGAACTTCATGTTCGGCAGCTGGGAGGACCAGCCACAGCGCCAGGCATCGACCTGCTTGCCGGTCGCGAAGTTGTCTCCGTTGACCCACACCAGGTCCACCGCACCGTCCTGCTTGCTGGCTTGCCGTTCAGCCAGGATGCGGGTCATGGCGTCCTTGGTGTCGGCCACCGGGACCCGCCTCACGGTCACCCCGAGCTTGCCCGCGGCCGGTGTGAGGACGTCGTCGACGTAGGCATTGCCCTGTTGGTCTCCGCCGTACATCCACAGGTCAACGCTCTGCCCCTGCGCCCCGTCGCTGATCTGCGACCAGGAGCGTGCCTCGGTCGTGGAGCCCACCGGCGCGTCCGGGGCGGCACAGGCGGAGGCAGCCAGTCCGAGCAACGCGGCAGGGAGGAACAGTCGGGTAAGGCGCGGGCGCATCAGACCTCCGAAGCAGGGAATATGTCACACCGGGAACACTGCGAGACACTCAGGGACTTCCCGACGTGAGAAGTCCAGTGCATCGAGACGTCAGGATCACCCATGGATAAAGCCGCCCTCGTCAAGGTAGGCGCGCTCGCTCTGGTTCTTCTGGGTGCGATCAGTCTCGCCCTCGTCCTCGGGACCCCCGACATCGCCGCACTGAGGTCACGCGTCGACGCAGCCGGCGTGTGGGGGCCCGCCGTGTTCTTCGCCCTCTACGTGGGTCTTTCCCTCATCCCCTGCCCCAAAGCCCTCCTCACCGCCGCAGGCGGGGCGTTGTTCGGGTTGTGGGCCGGCGCCGGGCTCTCCCTGGCCGCGGCCCTGATCGGGGCGGTCATCTCCTTCGGTCTCGGCAGACTGCTCGGGCGAGAGGCCGTCAACCGGCTCATTCGCGGACGCTTGGCCCGCGTCGACGAGCTCCTGAGTGACCGCGGTCTCGCTGCGGTCCTCCTCGTGCGCCTGGTCCCGCTCGTGCCCTACATCGCCATCAACTACGCCTCCGGACTCTCCGGGGTGAAGTTCCGCCACTACGCCCTGGGCAGTGCGTTGGGAATGGTGCCCGGCAGTCTCGCCTATGCGGCGCTGGGTGCCTACGGGACGAATCCTTGGGGCCTGGCCGCAGCCGGCTCCGCCCTGATCATTCTCGCTGTCGGTGGCTCCTGGTGGGCGCGACGACTCCGAGCTCGCCACGGGGACTCCATTGCTGCGAAACGAACCCATGCTTGACGCTCCGGCTCGACGACTCCTGGATCGACCCCTGTCCGAGCTCGCGCGACTGCTCGACTGGCCGTCCGTGAGCCCGAACCGGCTGACCCTGCTCGGCCTGGCCGCCGGATTGGCCAGCGCCGCGACCGCCGCAGCCCAGCTGTGGTGGTGGGCGTTGGGATTATGGCTGTTCTCCCGGGTGATGGACGGACTTGACGGTCCCCTGGCTCGCCGGCGCCGCTCCACCGCCCACGGCAACCCCGACCAATCACACGGGTCCGAGGCCGGTGGCTTCCTCGACATCACCGCCGACTTCACCGTGTACGGCGCGACCGTCGTCGGGGTGGCCATCGGAGCCACAGCTCAGTACGACGCCGGCTGGCTGCCCTTCCTGCTGGTCCTGCTGGCCTACTACCTCAATGGAACTGCCTTCCTGGCGTTCTCCTCCATCGCCGAACGCACCGGACGGCAACGCGAGGATGGTCGCTCGCTGAGCTTTCTTGGAGGTCTCGCGGAGGGGACCGAGACCATTGCCGTGCACTCGGTGTGGCTCGTCGTTCCCGCTCAGGCAGGGGCGATCGCCACCGTGTGGGCAGGGGTGGTCGGCGTGAGCGCCGCCCAACGCATCGTGACGGGCTTCCGCGACCTGTCATGAGAGCCGCGCCAAAGCAGCTCGGTCAGTTGTCCCGGCTGACCCACCACGTACGGGCCCGCGCCAGGGCGCCCAGGACGCGCTGGGTGGCGGGACGTTCGAGCTGGTCCCGGACGTCGGAGATCGCCGCATTCCACGGTCCGTCGTTGTACGTGGGGTAGGCGTGGGTCACACCGGCGAGGTCGCGGGTCGTGAGTCCCTGGGTGATCGCCAGGGTCAGCTCACCCAGCGTCTCCCCTGCGCGTGGCCCGACCACCGTGGCACCGAGGACATGGCCGCGCTTGTCGATGACGAGACGGGTGAAGCCTCCGCATGCGCCCTCGGTGACCGCCCGGTCGACGTGGGAGTGGGACCAGTCGATGCCGCTCAGCCCGGGAGGGACCGTGTCGGTGTCGAGGCCGACGGCGGCGATCTCGGGGTCGGTGAAGGTGACCCGGGGCACCGCGGTCAGGTCGACCTTGCGACGTAATCCCAGAATGGCGTTCGACGCGGCCAGGCTCGCGTGCACGCCCGCGATGTGGGTGAACTGCGGGTGGCCGGTGAGGTCGCCGGCAGCCCAGATGCGGGTGTTGGTGGTGCGCAGGAGGTCGTCGACCACGACGAACCCCCGGTCGTCGACCTCGACGCCCGCGTCAGCCAGACCGATGTCGGTGGTACGTGGCGCTCGTCCGACAGCGACCAGGAGGCACGAGAAGGGCACCTGCTGCCCGTTCTCGAGGTGGAGCACCCCGGACCCTGGGGCGCTGGGCTCGACCCTGGCAACTGCTGATCCGGTGTGGAGGCTGACTCCGTCGTCGACCAGAGCGCGGGCGAGCTCCGCGGCGGCGCGAGGGTCCTCGCGAGGCAGGATCCTGGGTGCGCCCTCGACCACGGTGACTCTGCTGCCGAGGCGGGCGAAGGCCTGGCCCAGCTCGCAGCCGATGCTCCCGCCGCCGAGGACCACCAGCTCGGCGGGGAGCTCGCTCAGCCCCCAGACGGTGTCACTGGTCAGGTAGTCGACGTCGCTCAGGCCGGGGATGGGAGGCACCGCCGGTGAGGCTCCGGTGGCGACCAGCGCCTGTCGGAACCGCAGGGGCGTCCCGTCGATCGTGGCCGAGTCTGGCCCGGTGAAGCGGGCGGTGGCGGTGCGGACAGAGACGGATGCCTTCTCGAGTGCTTCCACGGAGTCGACCGGTGCGATGTGCTGGATCGTCGCTCGCACGTGGCCCATCACCTGCGCGAAGTCGACGGTGACCTCTGCGACCCCGATGCCGAACCGGTGCCCTGTGCGCGCGCTGGCGGCGACGCCCGCCGCCGCCAGGAGCGCTTTGGACGGAACGCAGCCGGTCCACAGACAGTCACCCCCGGTGCGCTCACTTTCCACCAGGAGGACCCGGGCACCGAGCCGAGCGGCGGTCTTCGCGCCGACGATCCCGGCTGTCCCACCCCCGACGACCAGGAGGTCCCAGGGCTCGTCCTGCGAGCCGGCTGAAGATGGGGTGGAGGTCGGCTGGTCGATGGTCACGCGGTGTCCTGGTCGTTGACGGTGGACAAGAAGTGTCGGACGCGGTCGACCGATCGAGGGTCGGCGGCCGTCCCGACTGACCACAGGGACAGCGCCCCGTGCAGGGAGCGGTGCTCGGCCGCCACCTGGGTGCACTTCTCGCACGTTGTGAGATGTCCCTCGAGCCGGGAGATCTCGCCGGGGGTGAGCCGGGCAGCAGGGTCAGCGTCGAGATAACGCTGGATGCGGCGCGCAGACCAGTGACAGGTCAGCATCTGGCGCAGAGTCCCAGTCATGACAGGTCTCCTCGGGTGAGTGGGCTGAAGCGGAGCGACTTGCGGACGCGGTCACGTGCGCGGCTGAGCCGTGACATCACGGTGCCCACGGGCACCCCCATGACCGCGGCCGCCTCGGAATAGCTCAGATCGTGGACGTCGACGAGGATGAGAGCGGCCCTGAAGCGGGGGTCGAGGGCGCGGACGGCGGCGTCGAGATCGGCGTGCAGCTCGTGGTCCACGAAGCTGTCTTCGGCGCTCGGCAGGTCCGCTCTGCCGAAGGCCGGCTTCGCGGTCCGGATGAGCTCCCAGTCGCCGATGGTGCCCGGCCGCTGGCGGCGGTGCGTGTTGGCGTTCGTGTTGCGCAGGATGGTCAGCAGCCAGGCCCGCGGGTGCCGGCCGTCGAAGCGATCAATCGCCCGGTAGGCGCGCAGCAGGGTTTCCTGCACGAGGTCCTCGGCATCGGCCCGGTTCGAGGTGATGGTGAGGGCCACTCGCAGTAGAACCTCGATCTCGGGCTGCACCAAGTTTCGGAAGGAAGACTTCCGGGTAGCGTCATCCGGGGGTCGAGGGGCCGTCACGACTGGGAAACCCGCTGAGGACGGGTAATGCTTCCCGCGTCGCTTTGCGGTGCTGAGACCATGGGATCCGACACCGTTCTGGCAATCATACTGGTCCGGTGCTCCGCACCAGCGACCGGTCGTCTATCCGAAACGCAAGGATCCCATGTCGCGCTACACGTACTCGGCCTCGTGGTACGAGGCGTT
>JBBQAB010000297.1:0-2017 GCA_038198385.1 Propionibacteriales bacterium | reverse complement strand
TTGACGGTCAGACCCTCGTACTTGTCGAACTGGCCGCCGTAGCAGCCGATCTTGTCGTTGCCCGGCGTCGCCTTGATGGCGGCGCAGGCCTTCTTCATCTCGTCCCAGGTGGTCGGCGCCTTGAGGCTCGCCTTGTCCAGGAGGTCCTTGCGGTAGAAGAGAAGGCCGCCGTTGGAGTCCCCCGGAACGGCGTAGAGCTTGTCGAAGTAGGTGGCGGACTTGACCGCCGCCGGCAGGAAGTCCGTGGTCGGGAACTGGTCCGCGGGCAGCGCCTCGATGTAGCCCTTCGCGGCGAACTCGGCGGTCCACACGACGTCGGTGGTCATCACGGTCATGGAGTCTGACTTGATGATGGCGTTCTGGATGATCTGCTGCCGCTGCTGGTCGGCGCTGTCGGGCAGGGTCCGCAGCGTCACCTGCTCGTCGGGGTGCTGCGCGTTCCAGGCAGCGACCTCCTTGGGCGCATAGCCCGAGTTGTCCTTGGCTCGGGCGAAGGTGATGGGTCCCCGCTGGCTGAAGTCGGAGGCGGACGCTGAGCCGGAGCCGGAGCCGGAGCCAGAGGGCGTGCTGCTCGACGACGACCCTCCGCCACACGCGGAGGAGAGAAGCACACCGCCGAGGGCGACGCCGACGAGGGCCACGCGACCTGCAAGACGAACCATGATGAAAAGCCCTTCCGTGGATGGGGCCAAGGGATGGCAACACCCACCCTCGGATTGGCCCGGTGCCTGCCCGGGCTGCGCCTCATCTTGCCGCAGGTGGTCCTGCGTGTCAAGGAAGCGTTTTCATTCTCTCATCAGGTGTTTTCGAGCATTCTTCGGAAGCGTGAGGGAAGTCGCGGAAGCGTTTACGGCCGCCGAGGGCGACCGGTCGTCCCCCGCGGAACCAGCACGGTCGCGACCTCGACCTGGGCGTCGCCATCCCGACCGGCCAGCAGGTCGACCAGCAGGTCGGCCGCACGGGTCGCGATCTCGGAGACCGGTTGGCGGATCGTGGTCAGGTCGGTCAGCGCGGCCACCGGGTTATCGTCGATCCCGATCACGGACATGTCCTCGGGAAGGCGCAGGCCGGCCCTCCGCAGGGTCCGGATAGCCCCGAGAGCCACCTCGTCAGAGTGGGCGAAGACCGCGGTCGGCGGGTCGGGGAGGCTGAGGAGCTGAGCCATCGCGACCGCGGCGGCCTCCCCACCCCAGGGGCTGCTCACCACCAAGGCCTCGTCGACGGGCACCTCGCGAGCGGCCAGAGCCCGGCGGAATCCCTCCCCTCGAACGGACCGCGTCGGCCAGTCCGGCATCTCGGAGTCCACCGCGTCGATCATGGCAATCCTGGTGTGGCCGAGCAGGACCAGGTGGTCGACGGCCTGGCGTACAGCCTCGAAGTCGTTGATGCAGACGAAGGGGTAGGACACCATCTGCCCGCCGGCCGCGAGGAGCTGCACCCCCATCAGGTCGAGTCGTTTGAGCTCGTCGTCATTGACGGGGAGGCACACCACGACGACGGCGTCCACCTTGCGCCGTGCCGGCAGGTCGGCGAAGAATCGGTGCCGCGCCGCGGCGTCCTCCACCTGATAGATCAAGATGTCGAAACCCTCCCGCCGGAGCTTGATCTCCAAGGCCTCCACCATCGCCGCGCAGATCCAGTAGGAGAGGTGGGGGACGACGATGGCCACCCGTTTCGTGGCTCCACGGGCCAGGTTCGAGGCAGCCGGTGAAACCACGTAGCCGAGCTCGTCCGCGGCCGCCAGAACCCGGAGCCTCGTCGCCTCCGACACACCCTGGGAGCCACTGAGGGCACGGGAGACGGTGGCCATGGCGACGCCCGCGCGTTCGGCGACGTCCTTCATGTTGATCTCGGGGCGGACCATCGGCATGCGGTCATCCTAGGGAGGCCGGCCGCGGGCCCATCTCGCCGGCAGATCCCCTCACGCGACCGCCGGCGCCAAGCCCTGGCGATCGGGCCCACGTCAGATAGCGATCGCCCAGGTCAGATACCGATCGTCTGTGGCGATCGGACCTGC
>JBBQAB010000296.1:0-4795 GCA_038198385.1 Propionibacteriales bacterium | reverse complement strand
CCACCAACGCCATCGAGTCGATGATCAGCATCTGCCGCCACCACTCCCGCAACGTCAAACGCTGGCGGAACGGGCAGATGGCGCTGCGCTGGTGCGCCGCCGGAATGGTCGAGGCCAGCCACCAGTTCCGCCGGGTCAACGGCCACCTGCACCTCCCCGCCCTCCGGACCGCGCTCGCACGGCATGTCGGGGCAGAAACTGTCAGCGACGACTGCAATGATCACCACGTGAGCGCAGCCTGATGCTCACCGGACCGCCACCGAAGTTCCACGGAACTCGGGACATCCTCTTGGTCACCGGTGTGCGTTCCGACAACCTCTCATAGAACCGCACCTCTCGCTGGTAGTGACCCAGAGCGCTGATCATCGCTCGCGTGGCCGGTTCGGCCGCCGAGAACTTGGCCATCAGCGTCACTGGCAGCCCGGGGCGGTCGTCGCGATAACGAGGACGAAGCCGCACTAACTGCCCGGTCATCCCCTGCTCGCCCCCGAGCAGTTCCGTCTCGAAAGACCTGACCCCGGCGGGTCCCAGGCCCAGAGCGACCAGCGCCGAGCTCAACCAGGCGGATGTCAACTCGTCCGGCGAACCAGGTATCAGCATGATCCACGTTCTCACCGCGGACTATTTCCCACAAGCAGCCCGCAAGAGCGGGTCTGCCTCTGGACTTCGCAGGCAACACGGGCGCGCGCTCCGTGGAAACCTTCTGCTCGGCGGGTTGGCGAGGTCACGCCCCGTGATCCGCGACGTGGTTCACCGAGCCGAACACGACCGTGCACTCGACCCCAGGTCTGCGCCGGTGGACTTATGTCATCGGCTACGAACCAACCTCTCTCATCCTCCCCCGCCCCCCAGCGAACCCACGGCCCGGGCGATCACCAGCAACGAGGTGAGGAGCGCAGCCGTAGCCTCCAGCCCCATCAGAGCCTTGGCTCGGGTCGTCAGCGGCATGGTGTCAGTCGGGCTGAAAGCGCTGGAGTTGGTGAGCGAGAGATACAGGTAGTCGACAAACGTGGGGACCCAGCCGCCCCTCGTGCTTGACCCGGCCGCCACCTCGACGACCGCGTCGTCGTTCTCGTCCTGCGAGAAGCGCCAGTCCGCCGGCGGCAGCTTGGCTCGCGGAAGATCCCTGCGGGCCACGGGGCCGCCCCGGTCCAGCTCCCAGAACAGCAGC
Organism: Propionibacteriales bacterium; assembly: GCA_038198385.1. Taxonomy (GTDB): domain Bacteria; phylum Actinomycetota; class Actinomycetes; order Propionibacteriales; family Propionibacteriaceae; genus Microlunatus. The sequence continues at coordinate 3,624 of JBBQAB010000296.1, read as the reverse complement.
CCGAACCCGATCACATTGGTGATCCACACCTGCATGGCCGCGAGCAGGAGAGGCCCCCCTGAGGTTCCCGAGGCGACCAGGCTCGCGATCAGCATGCCCAGAGCAGCCAGGTTGGCGAGGATGACCAACGTGGCCAGCCCCGTGGCCACGATCCGGGACAGCCGGCTCTGTCGCACCATCCTGCGCGGGTTGGTAGCGATCACCGCCACCAGTAGAGCGAGCTCCAAGAGGGGAATGGCGAGCCGCGGGCCCAGGAGCAGCGGCTCCGGCAACAACGCGTACACCACCGCCGCCACCACAACCGCAGCCGCCGGTGGCAGACGGTTCTCACCGGCCACCGTACGGCGACGGGTCAGCTCCTCATCGAGCGGATCAGAGTGCGGCATCAGGTCAGTATCACAGCGGGCTCAGCGAAGGCCCCGCCGACACCTGATCAGCAGCGCTCATCGGGACGGCTCGGACAGGTCCCCCGGGCGGCCCGTCACGACCGGGTCCGCTCACCTGCGTCGACGTGAGACTCAGCGAGCCGTTTGATCGCCGCCAAGGTCCGGGGGATGCCCTCGTACGCCTGCCGGGTGCGGTCGGCGATTTGTGCGCCAGCATCGTCGCCGAACCGGTTCTCGAACATAGCGATCCCGGCCGGCAAGAACGTCCAAGACTCGGTGAGTGTCGTCCCTGTCCCTGTCCCGGTCGCCGCGGGGTCGAGAAGGAAACCCCAGCGGACCAGGCTGCCGCCCACGACCCAGGCGAACTCGCGGCCACGCTCAGCCGCTACCACCAAGGACCGGGTCTCCCAGACCCGGTCCGAGAGCTCGTTGCGTCCGGTGAACCACGCGCCGACCTGGCCAGCATGGGCCTCGTCGTCCCACCAGCACGTCGTGCACACCGGGCTCCATTCGCCGGTGCGGCCGATATCAGAGACCAGGTCGTACAGGGTCTCGGCCGACACCTGGACCACAACGGACTCCTGGTGGCGACGGGCGCCGGTCCCGCTCCCCGCGCTAACGTCCGCCGGCAGGCTCATTTCTTCACCCTCCGGCTGCCGCCGTGCCAGTCCTCCTGGTCGCCGACCGTGTCCACGTCGACCCCGAGCGCGGCCAGCTGCGGCTGCTCCCGCAGACTGCGCTTGAGCTCGGCGAAGCCCGGGAAACCGGCAAGCCCCACCACGTGGTCCCAGAGCTCGGCCGCCGCGTCGTCACTGGGCAGCCGGCTGATCACCGGCCCGAAGAACGCCACCCCGGTGGGCGGCTCGAAATGGATGATGGGCGTGCCCACGTCCTTGCCCGTCAGCGCGAGCGCCTCGTCGGTCTCCCGACTGATCTCCCGGTCCCACGACTCGTCGTCGAGTGCGTCCGCCAGGTTGAGCGGCAGACCCGCCTCGGCCAGGATCGGCTGCACGAACTCCCGCGTACCGCGACGCTCCCGCACCTCACCCTCGGTGTCGTGGTCGTCCGTGTCGGGAGCGGTGTCGAAGATGTGCGCCCCGAAGGCGGCGTACAACGGCGCCATCGCCTCGCGGCCGTGCTCCGCACGGGCCCGGGCGGCCACCCGCAGCAGCCGGAGCCCGGCGGTGTGGCCAGCTTCGTACTCGGGCGGGAACTGCGCGTCGTAGTCAACCTCGGCGTTGATCAGCCGCAGCGAGATGAACCGCCAGTCCACCGTGTAGTCACGCTGCGCCTGCACCTGCCGCACCCACTTGCTGGTCATCCAGGCGAACGGGCACACCGGGTCGAAGTAGAAGTTGATGTCGGCATCCATCCGCCCACCCTAGGCGGGCGCAACGGGTCACCTGTCCTCGGCTGGGTTCGCCCGTTCTCGACGGGGGAAGTTCCGGGTAGAGGCGCCAGGCCGCTTGGGAGCGTTCTGGGGGAACCACCGGGCACCTGTCCACGTGCCGAGTCATCGCCGTCGAGAAGACCTCTCTGCGGAGACCTCTCGCACTGATAGCTCCGACTCGGCCCTGTGCGTCCTCCTCCGGACGCTGTTCCAAACTCGTTCGGGCGAAAACCGACCGGCGACTCATGCTGGCCAGTGGGCGGGCTCGTGACCTGCGTTGCAGGGTCAGCAACCGACGATCGCACACAGAAGGTGACTACGAGACTCGTGCGCGCTTGTTGCTCAGCCACGCTCGCGCATGGGTAGGCCAGTTCTTGTCCATGCAGGGCCGCTCGACCAGCACGAAGAACACGGCTGACACGATCAGGATGAGTGGCACCATGATGACGGTCTGGATGGCGAAGTTGACCGAATAGCTGGCGGTGGGCGCAAGGCTCTTGGTCGTCCACAGCACGTTGTTGAGAATGACGTTGTGGAGCAGGTAGATGGAGTAGCACATGCCACCGATGGTTGTGATCCATCGATAGGTCAGCAGCGCGTTAAAGACGAGGCCGCGGAAGACTCCGAGGTAGGCCGCGAAGCACAACCAAGGCAGCAGGACGAGGACCTGTTGGCTGCGTAGCTCCGCGGAACCGGGCAGAGCCGACGACAAGCCGGTGCCGGTGTACAGCATGACGATCAGTGGTACGGCGCACGCCACCACAAGATCCCAGCCGAGGTGACGCCTGCGCGGGCGGAGCTGCTCACAAATCATCAGGTCGGCGAGCAGGAAGCCGACTAGAAAGTACTGCGCGAAGCGCAGAATGCTGTTCTCCAGGTGAACGTTCTGGGCCGCCAGCGCCGGCCCGATCACCGACATGCCGAGGATGCTCACCGAGATGGCGGCACGCCGAGCTCTGGCACCCTTCATCGCGAACAGCAGGGTCAGAAGCGGGACCAGGATGTAGAACTGGATCTCGACCTCGAGCGACCAGGTGACGTTATTGATCCTGCTGTCCTGACCGAAGATCAGGCTGTGGGAGTAGATGAGGCTTGCCAGCAGGTGGGGCAGCAGTTTCACCGGGTTCTGACCGTGCGCAACCACCAGGAAGAGGTAGACCCCGATCATGGCGAGAAAGTACGGCGGTTCGAGGCGGGTCACCCGCCGGAGGAAGTAGGCGCGCAGGCTGACCCTGGCGGCTTCCCGTAGATGGTGTCGTGCAAACAGCAGAGCCAGCACGAAGCCCGAGACGATGAAGAAAAGCTGGACGCCAAAATCGCCGCTGAAGAGGGCCGTTTGGACTGCCCAGAAGGGGCTCAAAGCCATAACTCCGGGGGTTGCGTGAGCCGAGGTTGATCGCCAGATGAAACAGGATCACCGCGAGGATCGCGACGAAGCGCAGACCGTCGATCTCCGGAATGAATCTCCCCGAGGTGGTCACCCGGGACAGCTGGCCCAGAAGCCCAGACCGCCCGGTGCGGTGCAACGTCATGGGCGTCATAGAAGCACACGCGGGCCGCGATTCGAGCCGTTCTCGATAAAGAGCAACCGACTGCCGACCCAAGCGCAGGAAGGACCTGACTTGTTCCAACTTGCGCGATTTCTGGGATGAAGTGGTGTTTGGCTAGGGCATTCGCTGTGGAGGTTGTGCACTAATGTGGGGCCTGTAGCCTGTCGCTGTGGCCTACGTCCGGACGGTGAAGACCGGCAGCGGTGCGATCGCGGTGCAGATCGTGCATTCGAACCGACGCGGGTCGCGCGAGATCGAGCACATCGGGTCGGCGCACACACCCGGCGAGGTGGAGGTG
>JBBQAB010000295.1:0-2807 GCA_038198385.1 Propionibacteriales bacterium | reverse complement strand
TGCCGCCGCCGAGGACGTCCTGCAGACGGTGTGGCTCACCCTGGTCCGCAAGGCCGACTCCATCCTGGAGCCGGTCGCGGTCCTGCAGTGGCTGGTGGTCAGCACCAAGCGGGAGTCCTGGCGCGTGGCCCGGGCCCAGGCCAAGACCCGGCCCGAGGACATGGAGGTCACCGGAAGCGCCGACCACGAGACCACCGAGTCCGTGGAGGACGAGATCGTCCGCTCCGACACCCAGCGCCGGCTCTGGGCCCACATCGAACAGCTCCCGGAGCGCTGCCGCGCTCTGCTCCGGGTCATCGCCTTCTCAGACCGGCCCGACTACGCCGAGCTGAGCCAGGCCCTCGGGATGCCCCAAGGCAGTATCGGACCCACCCGGGGTCGCTGCCTCGCCAAGCTGCGAGTGGCCCTCGCCCAAGACCCCACCTGGGAGCTCCGATGAACGCCGCCGACCACCCGGTTCCCGAGCCGACCGGCCCCGATCCCCGGACCGGCACCCGCCCCGAGCCTGCGGGCTCCGAGCTGGAGCAGCAGCTCGCGGGGGAGCAGCTCGACACCGGCGACGCGGCCCTGCTGGCCGCCGTCCGGGCGCTCTACGATGAGACCGACCCGGTCCCCACCGGGCTGGTCGAGCGGATCCGGTTCGAGCTGACGCTGGACGCCCTGCAGGCCGAGGTCGCGACCCTGACCCAGCTCGACTTCGAGACGGCCGGTGCCCGCGGCGCGGCCACCGAGACCGTCCGGACCATCACGTTCACCAGTGAGTCGCTGACCACCATGGTCACCCTGACCGCCCAGGAGGACGGCACCGTACGGGTGGACGGCTGGGCCGCCCCCGGCGCCGGGGTCCGGGTGGAGGTCCGGCTGAGCGGTGGCACCCGCGAGAGCACGGCCGACGAGGACGGGCGCTTCGTCTTCGAGGACCTGCCCGCAGGCCGGACTCGGTTCGCGCTCTACCTCCCCGGTGCCGGCCAGGCCGTCACCGTGGTCACCCCCACCGTCGAGCTCTGAACCGGTCCAGGTCCAATCCGGTCTCGGGGCCCGCCCTCAACGGAGCAGGCCGACCTTGGCGTAGACGTCGGCCAGCGTCGCGCTGGCGACCACGCGGGCCCGCTCGGCTCCGTCGGCGAGGACGGCCTCGAGTTCGCTGCGCTCTCCCAGCAGCTGCAGGGTGCGCTCACGGTACGGCGTAGCGAAGGCGGTGACCGCGTCGGCCACCGCGCCCTTCAGCTCGCCGTAGCCGCGGCCGGCGAAGTCGGCCACCAGGGTCTCGACCGGGGCCCCGCTGAGGGCGGCGAGAATCCGGAGCAGGTTGGCCACGCCGGGCTTGCTCTCCTCGTCGTAGACGACCTCGCGGCCCGAGTCGGTGACCGCCGACTTGATCTTCTTCACGTTCACCCTGGGCTCGTCCAGCAGCTCGATGATCCCGCTGGGGGCCGAGGACGACTTGCTCATCTTCGCGCCGGGGTCGGCCAGGTCGTAGATCTTGCCCACCGAGGGGACGATGTGCGGCTCGGGCACGACGAAGGTGGGTCCGAACCGGCTGTTGAACCGGGTGGCGAGGTCCCGGGTCAGCTCCAGGTGCTGACGCTGGTCCTCTCCCACCGGGACCCGGTCGGCCTGGTAGAGCAGGATGTCGGCCGCCATCAGCACGGGGTAGGTGAACAGCCCCACGCTGGCGCTCTCGGCGCCCTGCTTGGCCGCCTTGTCCTTGAACTGGGTCATCCGCTGCGCCTGGCCGAAGCCGGTCAGGCAGCCCAGGATCCAGGCCAGCTGGGTGTGCTCGGGGACGTGGGACTGCAGGAAGACGGTCGACCGCTGCGGGTCGACCCCGGCGGCCAGCAGCTGGGCGGCGCTGCGGAGCGTGCGCTCCCGCAGCCGGGCCGGGTCCTGATCGACGGTCAGGGCGTGCAGGTCCGCCACCCCGTAGAAGGCGTCGTGGTCGTCCTGCAGCGGGACCCACTGCCGCAGCGCCCCCAGGAAGTTGCCGAGGTGGAGCGAGTCTGCGGTGGGCTGCGCGAGCGAGAGGACCCGGGGGCCCGCCTGGTCAGGAGTGGACATGCGCGACATTGTTCCACGCAGCCCGCGCCCGGCTGGCGTCGTTTCCGCCGCCGGAACCCTCAGACCGGGGGCGGCGGGAAGTCGTTCCCGTCGGGGCGCCGGACCACGATCGTGGCGGCTCGACGGCCGTCGAGCTCGGTCACCTGCAGCTCGATCCGCACCGTGTCCTCGACGTCCACGTCGCAGGTGTGGACCTCGCTCTCGACCCGGTCGCCCACCCCAGGGAGCTGGCCGATCTGAGCCATCACGTAGCCGGCCAGGGTGTCGTAGGGTCCCTCCGGCAGCACCAGGCCCGTCTTCTCCTCGAAGTCGTCCAGGGTGGTCAGACCGTCGACGACCAGGTCGCCGCGCAGCCCGATCCGCTCCTCCACCACCACGTCGTACTCGTCGGTGATGTCACCGACCAGCTCCTCCACCAGGTCCTCCATGGTCACGATGCCGGCGGTGCCGCCGTACTCGTCCAGCACGATCGCCAGGTGCGAGGACGTCCGGCGCATGTCGCTGAGCGCCCGCAGCACCCGGACGGTGTCGGGCAGGGACAGGACGGGACGGGCCAGCTCGGAGACCGGGGTCGTCCGGCCGCTGACCTCGGGGTCGAGCAGGTCGCGGACGTGCACGAAACCGAGGATGTCGTCGGCCGACTCCCCGGTCACCGGGTAGCGCGAGTGCGGGGACTTGCTGAGCTCGCGGACGGCCTTGTGGGCCGCCAGGTCGCCGGGCATGAAGTCCACCTCGGTCCGGGGCACCAT
>JBBQAB010000294.1:0-3330 GCA_038198385.1 Propionibacteriales bacterium | reverse complement strand
GGATGGGCCGGGCCTCTGATCAGGATGACGGTCACAAGCGCCTCCGCAAGCGGCTGTCGTCCGCGGGCCGGGCGGTCGTCTATCTCCTGCTGGGGGTCAGCGCGATGCGGCTGGTGGTCGGGGCTGGCGGCTCGAAGAACCCCGAGGACACCGCGACGAGCCAGCTGATGCACGCACCCCTGGGCCGGGCCCTGGTCGTCCTCGTCGCGGCCGCCATCCTGGCCGTGGGGATCGCCCAGATCGTCCGCGGGGTCAAGAAGAAGTTCACCGAGGACCTGAGTGGGGACAAGACCCCGGCCGTGCTGGCCCTGGGCACCGCCGGCTACGTCGCCAAGGGCTTGGGCCTGGCCGTGGTGGCTGCCCTGTTCGCCTGGGCGGCCCTGAGCTACGACCCGAAGAAGGCCGGGGGTCTGGACGCCGCCCTGCACACCGTAGGCTCGCAGCCGGCCGGCGCGGTGCTGCTGACCGCTTTGGCGCTGGGCTTCGCGGCGTTCGGTGTCTACTGCTTCGTCTGGGCCCGGAACGCCCGCTCCTAGCGGTCCGCCGGACCCGCCACCGGCCTGGTGACGGCAGTTGTCGTCAGCCTTCCGAACAGGACCAGAGAGCCGAGGCAGTGGTGGCGGGCGAGGACGTGGGGACGGGACTGGCGGCGTACGGGCGGCTGCTGAGGCACCGGCCGGCGGCCGCCCCGTTCTGGGCGGCGATGGTCGCCCGGCTGCCGATGTCCATGGCGCCGTTGGGCATCCTGCTGCTGGTCCAGCACGCCCGCGGCGCGTACGGCGTGGCCGGTCTGGTCACCGGAGCCTTCGCCCTCGGTTCGGCGGTGGGCACGCCGCTGTGGGGTCGACTGATGGACCGGCACGGCCAGGTCGGCGTCCTCCTGCCCACCTCCTTGGGCAGCGCCGCGTTCCTGGTCGTCGTCACGATCGCGACGGTGCTGGGATTTCCCACGGTGGTGCTCGCGGGACTGGCGGCGGGAGCGGGTCTGGCCTACCCCCCGATCGGCCCCGCGCTGCGGGCCGCCTGGCGGGTCATCTTTCCCGACCCCGCGGCACGACGGGTGGCGTTCGCGCTGGACGCCACGTCCGTGGAGCTGATCTTCGTGGGCGGCCCGCTGCTGCTCTCCCTGCTGCTCGCCCTGTTCAACCCGGTCGTACCGCTGCTGGTCACGGCCGGTCTGATGGCGTGCGGCGGGCTGGCCTACTGCCGAACCTCCGCCGCCCGCCGGTCGCGCCCGACGTCGGCGGGGGAGCCGCACACCCGACGGGGGAGCGCGACGACTTCGACCCAGCCCGTACGCGGGACCGTTCTCGCGATGCCCGGTGTCGGCTCCGTCCTGCTCACCATGCTGGCGCTCAGCGTCGCCTTCGGGCAGCTCGACACCTCGATGGCCGCCACCGCCGGACAGCTGCTCGGGGGCACCGAGAACGTCGGCGTGCTCTTCGCCGCCATCGCGGGCGGCAGCACCGTGGGCGGTCTCGCCTTCGGCGCCCGGCACTGGCCCTTCGAGGAGCGTCGAGCGGTCGCGGTGCTGCTGGGGCTGTTCGGGCTGCTGCTGGCCGTGATGGCCTTGCTGATGGGCGCGGGTCTGGTTCGGCTGCGCCTCGTCCTGCCGCTGCTCTTCCTGACCGGCTTGACCATCGCCCCGACGCTGATCATGCAGCAGAGCCAGCTGGATCTGGGGACCCCCCGTCACCGGCTGAACGAGGCCCAGTCGCTGCTGTCGGCCGCCAACACCACCGGGGCCGCCGCCGGGACGGCCCTGGCCGGCCTGATCATCGACCACCGCGGTCTGGGCTGGTCCTTCGGCGGAGCGGCCCTGTTCGCCGGGGTGGCCTGCCTGGTCGCCCTCCTGCGGGCCCGGCGACCGGTCGGCCGCGGCGCGATCCTTGCTCCCATCCAGACCGATGGTCGCCAGCCAGCCGAGGTACCGGCGACGACCGCCATGTCACCCCTCTCGAACCTGTCCGATAAGCAGCATTATGTCAGGTAGTACTCTGCGTATTGCGTCAGCTGAATCGCTGCGCAGCCCCGCGGCAACACCCCCGGCCTTCGTGGACCAATGGTGGCCTGACCTGCACATCTGGCAGCCGGACCTCGTGGAGATCGGCGTCCGCGAGCCCCAACCTCGCGCCGTCCATGGGACCGCCGCGGGCCACCGCTTGGCCCAGCTCGCCTCTCTCCGTCGGCGTCACAGAGTCGGGGTTCATCCCCCGAGTCTGCATCCTCAGCACTCCAAGAGGCTCCCTGGACGTCCTCAAATGCCGCCATGCGCGCGTTCGCGCGTCATTCGAGGAGGGGCACCTCGAGGTCAAAGGCCAGCACAACCGCACATGCCAGCTGCGCCTCTTGTGTGGCGTTGAGGTACCCCACGGTGCGTCCAAGGGCGGCCACCGGGACGGTGAGGACATTGTCCAGCGAGACAACGCAGTCGTGGTCCAACCCGCTGCCCGGTCCGACCCTGACCTCGCTGGACAGGCCTTTGATGGTGCTGGTGACGGGGGCAACGGTGACCTTGGTCATTGCACCCCGAGCGGCTTCTCGAGTCAGCACAAGCGCGGGTCGCGTCTTGTCGAGGCGGACCAGGCAGATCTCCCGCACCCGGTCAGTCCTCGATCATCGCGTGGGTGCCGGTCCACTCCACCAGGCCGTCGAGGTCATCCGCCGCACCTTGTGCCCGAAGGATCTCCGCGTCCTGCTCGGCGGCCAGTCGACGCATCTCTCTCTCCACTGCGGACGCGACGAGCGCGGCCCGACTCGGTGCCCTGCCGGTCGCAACGGTGCGATCGAGGAACGCGACCATCTCGTCGGGAAGGCGGACTGCGATCTGTGTGCTCATGCAGTCCAGGTTACAGCACTGCATCCCAATGTGGGATGCTCGCTCATGCCGCATTTGGCGCGCATCCGAACGTCACCGGCCTGTTCTGAGCCAGTCCTTGCGGGGGCCCCATCCGGGGGCCAGAATACGTCCGAATTTGATACGCTGGCTGTGCACTAGCTGCTGTCCAGCAGTCAACGACCACTTGGGGCCGTCCCCTGATCGGCCCAGGGGCGTTCATTGATCTGCCGGGATGGCGGCCAGGGTCAGCCACGTTCGGCAAAGGTCGCGCGCTGGTCGAGATGGTGCTCGGGTTCGGCTAACCACCCTCGCCGCTGCCGACGTGCGGAGGCCCGAACCAGCCGCACTCCTTGAGACCCCGTGCTCGTCTTCGACAGCGGCAACGAGCTCGTCATCCACACGATGAAAGCCCGCCCCCAGATGCATGAACTTCTCGCGCGGGCGCCCAAGTCGCTCCGACCGTGAAGCTACCTCATGTCGAGTGCAACTTC
>JBBQAB010000293.1:0-2157 GCA_038198385.1 Propionibacteriales bacterium | reverse complement strand
CGTGAACCGCACGTGCGTCGAGTCGCTGCGGTAGCCCACTTCCTGTGGGCAGATGATGAAGACGCTGCCGCCCGGGCGCAGGTAGGGCAGGTAGGAGCGGAGCAGCTCGCGACCGGTGTCCTCGTCCATGTGCTCGAGCACGTGCGCGAGCAGGAAGCCGTCGAAGGACTCCGCGCGCGCCTCGTCGCTCGCCCTGAACTCCTCGACCGTCATCGCGCGCATGCCGGCTTGCTGCGCCAACTGCACGGACTGGGCGTTGTGGTCGACACCGAGGGAGTCGGGGCTGAGAGCCTGCATGTTGCGCCCGATGCCACATCCGATGTCGAGCGCACGCCCGAGACCCTGGCGCCTGATGTTGAGGCGGTAGGGCAGCTGCACCGGGATGATCTGCTTCCACCACACGTTCTGTTTCCTCCGCCGGAATTTGTCAAGGTGGTTGAGGCCAACGGGTGTTAGGCGACTGCGTCTTGCTCGAGTGGGGGGTTGATCCAGGCGGCGTCGGGCAGGGTGAGGATCTTCGGGTCGGTCTGGGTGGCGAACCGCTCGGGGTGCGCGGCGCGGGCTTGGGTTAGGACTTGGCTGCGGGCGGTGGCCTTGGCTCTTGCGAGGCCGTAGTGGACGTCGGCTGCGGTGTGCAGGCCGATGCCGGTGTGGTGGTGCTCGTGGTTGTAGCTCTGGACGAACTCGTCCATGAAGGTTCGGGCGTGGTGCAGCGAGCCGAACCGTTCCGGGAAGACCGGGGCGTACTTCAGCGTCTTGAACCACGCCTCGGAGTATGGGTTGTCGTTGCTGACCTTCGGGCGCGAGTGGGACCGGGTCACGTTCAGGTCTGACAGCAGCGCTGCGATGGTCTTGGAGGTCATCGAGGTGCCACGGTCGGCGTGCACGACCTGCGGGATGCCGTGGACGCCGAAGATCTGCCTCATCATCTCCTGGGCCAGTAGCCCGGACTCGTGAGCGTGCACGTGCGCGCCGACGATGTAGCGCGAGTAGATGTCGATCATCACGTACGCGTCGTAGTAGCTGCCCTTGCTCGGGCCGGGCAGCTTCGTGATGTCCCAGCTGTACACCTGCCCGGGGCCGGTCGCGACCAGCTCCGGGCGGACCCGTGCAGGGTGGCGGGCAAGGCGGCGTCGTTCCTTGACCTGGGCGTTAGCGGCCAGGACCCGGTACATCGTGGAGACCGAGCACAGGTAGGTTCCCGCGGCCAGCAGCCGCGCGTACACCTGTACCGGCGGGGCATCAACGAACTCGTCGCTGTTCAGCACCGCCAGCACGTGGGCCTGCTCGGCGTCGCTGAGCCGGTTGACCGGGGCCAGGACGGCTCGCAGCACCGGGGTCGCTGTGCTCACCGCCTTGGCCTTGGCCCGGGCCGCGGTGGCCCGCGACACCCCTGTCAGGCCGGCGGCGGCCCGGGTCGGCACGCCCGCGGTGAGCAGCTCGGTGTGCGCGGTCATCAGCGCCGCTTGCGTGGCGCGGTGGTGGCCGAGCTCTCGGAGATGCACTCCAAGAGCTCGTGTGCTTTTCCCATGATCTCAAGCGCGGTCTCGGTCGTGGCCAGCCGCCGCTCACTCACCTCCAACGCTCGGCGTAGTCGGGCGATCTCGGCCTGCTCCCGGCTCAGCGCCCCGACCGCCTCGCCGGGGTCCTTGCCGGCCAGCACGCCGGCATCACGCAGCCGGCGCCACTCGCTGATCAGCGAGGAGTACAAGCCCTCACGGCGCAGGTACGCCCCGCCCTGCCCGACCTCACAGGACTTCTCATACCCCGCCAGATGCTCGATCTTCTGCGCGGGAGTGAACCTGCGCCGGCGGGACGGCCCATCGGCGCGTGGGCGCGAACTGCTGCTCATCGACCCATCATCAACGACGGATCCCACTGCGGGAGAAAGGATGGAACTGCTCATGGTGATCGATCCTGATCTCGCCCTGTCAGACGGACTTGCTGTGAACCGCTGGACTCAACTCACCCTGACAGACAGGGGCTCGGAACCGGGGACGGCCGTGGGTGACCTCGTGCGTGTCGTCCTCGTCGACGACCACCCCGTGGTGCGTGCCGGCCTGCGGGCACTGCTGGGCGGCCAGGACGGCATCGAGGTGGTCGGCGAGGCGGACGACCTCGCGACGGCCGAGCGCGTTGTCGCAGCCGAGCGGCCCG
>JBBQAB010000292.1:0-3687 GCA_038198385.1 Propionibacteriales bacterium | reverse complement strand
TGGCGAGGCTGGGGGAGACGCCCAGCAGAGCCAGCACCCGGTCGGCTCCGAGGGCACGGGCGGCGAGCGCGAGCAGCAGGGCGGAGTCCACGCCGCCGGAGAAGGCGACGCCGAGTCGTTGGACCCCGACCAGGTGCCGGCCGACGGCGGCGGTCGCGTCCGGCACGGTCCAGGCCGAGGCCGATGCGGTGGTGACGGTCATGACGTCACGCTAACCCGCGCCACCGGCCGCGCCTGCCGCAGACCACCGGCGGGTACCGGCGGGTACCGGCGCAGGGCCGTGTCACCCACCCCGGACGGGCAGCGGGACGCGCGACCGACCCAGGACCGACGGCGGCCCGGAGAAGGCCATTCTGACAACGGTGTCGAACGGCCGCCCCAGGGGGCACGTACGGTGCCCGGGGGCGCCGTGGACGGGGGGTCCTCAGACCGATGAGCGGGGGCGGATCTCCCCGGAACCGCGGACGAGGAGGCGCGAGGGAATGATGTAGGTCTTCTCGACGCTGGCGGTACCGTCGAGGCGGGCGAAGACCAGCTCGGCTGCGACGGTGCCGATCCGGCGGGGGTCCTGGGCCATCACGGTGACCGCCGGGTCGAGCATGTCGGCGAGCTGGAGATCGTCGAAGCCGACGAGGGCGACGTCGTGCTGCAGCCCCAGCTCGTGCAGCGCCCGGATGGCCCCGAGGGTGACCATGTTCTGGGCTGCGAACAGCGCCGTCGGCGCGTGGGGCTGGGTGAGGAGCCGGCGTACGGCGAGGTGCGCCTCGTGCTCGGACCGGAGGCCGTCGGTCGGCTGGCTGAGCCCGCCGATCCCGGCGCTGGCCACGGCGTCGAGAAAGCCCTGACGGCGGTCCCGCGCGGTCGAGATCATCGTCTCGTCGCCGAGGTGGGCGATCTCGCGGTGCCCGCGCTGGACCAGGTGCGCGACGGCGGTCTGCGCAGCGTCGTAGTTGTCGGTCACCACCGCGTCGGCTAGGAGACCGACTGCTGGACGGTCGACGAAGACAATCGGCGTCCCCTGTTCCCGCTCGGGCTGCAGGTAGCCGTGCTCGGGCAAGATCGTGGTCAGGATCAGGCCGTCCACCCGGCGCCGGGTGAAGGCCTCGACCAGCACCCGCTCGCGTGCGGGATCGTCGTCCGAGCTCGCGGCGAAGACGGCGGTGTCACGCTTTCTGGCCTCCTCCTCGACCGCCCGGTTGATGGCGGCGGAGAAGGGGTTGTCGACGGCGTCGATCAGCAGCCCGAGAGTTCGGGTCTTGCGGTCCCCGCGGCGCAAGGCGCCCGCCCCCTGGTTGGGCTTGAAGTTCAGCGCGGTGACGGCGCGTTGCACCCGGTCGCGCATCTGAGGCGATACGTTGGGCTCGTCGTTGATCACCCGGGAGACCGTCTTGATGCCAACACCGGCCAGTGCCGCTACGTCACGGATCGTGGGCCGCGGTCTGGCCGTCGAGATGGTCACTGGGCTCCCTGTTGTCTCCGGCGGGCCCGCCCGTCGGGGGCTTGTTTCTGCGAGGACTGTAACGCCTGGAACGCCATTCCGCATATCGGCTTGACAACGTTCTCCCGAATGCATTAGATGGTTTTAGTGACACCGTTGTCAATCCGTTCGACGGTGCAAGAACCCCACGAGAGGTCTCTCATGAAGCTGTTCCCGTCGAGCTCGCCCCAGCGGCGTGTTCTCGCTGGTCTCGCCCTGGCCGGGGCCGCAACCCTGGCCCTCACCGCCTGCGGCGGCGGTTCCACGTCCAGCGGGGACCCGGCTGCCTCCGGTGGAACCGGCGGCGGCAAGATCGCTGTCACCCTCATCACCAAGAACACCACCAACCCCTTCTTCATCGCGATGCAGAAGGGTGCCCAGGCTGCGGGCGCCGAGCAGGGTGTGGACATCACCCTGGCCGCCGGTGCGGCCGACGGCGACGAGGATGGTCAGGTCAAGGCCATCGAGGCCGCCGTCGTACGGGGCGACAAGGGCATCCTGATCACCCCGAACGGCCCCGGCGTCAACAGCGCCATCGAGAATGCGCGCAATGCCGGTCTGTACGTGATCGCCCTCGACACCCCGCCGAACCCCGCGAACACCGTCGACATCACCTTCGCGACGGACAACTTCAAGGCCGGGGAGCTGATCGGCAAGTACGCCGCCGGGAAACTGGACGGCAAGCAGGCCAACATCGCGCTGCTCGACCTCTTCAACGACAAGATCGTGTCCGTCGACTACAACCGGGACCAGGGCTTCCTGACCGGCATGGGGATCGACACCAAGGACCCGAAGAAGAACGGCGACGAGGACAAGTCGGGCAAGTACACCGGCGGCAAGGGTGGCAACTACACGATCGCCTGCAACGAGCCGACCCAGGGCGCGCAGGACCAGGGCAAGACCGCCATGGAGAACTGCCTGTCCAAGACCAAGAACATCAACGTCATCTACACCCTGAACGAGCCGGCCGCCGCCGGCGCCGCTTCGGCGCTCAGCGACGCCGGGATCAAGAACCCGCTCATCGTGTCGGTCGACGGTGGGTGCAACCCCGGGCTGGCCCTCGTCAAGGACGGGACCATCGCCGCCACCGCGCAGCAGTACCCGGTGAAGATGGCCCAGCTCGGTGTCGAGGCCATCAAGAAGATCGCCAACGGTGGCGAGAAGCCGGCCGTCACCCCGGGTCTGGACTTCTTCGACACCGGCGTCTCGCTGGTGACCGACGACAAGGTGACCGGTGTGGACTCCATCTCCGTCGCCGAGGGCCAGAAGCTCTGCTGGGGCTGAGGGACTGACCAGCACCGGTCCCGTCAGTCGAGATGCTGACGGGACCGGGCTGCGGTTCCCCGGTCGCCGGTCTAATGTCCGGCTGTCGGCACAATTCTCTCTCTCTCTCTCTGGACTACGGCAAGGACGCCCTGTGACCTCCACTGTCAGCCCGCAAGCCCCGGCATCGGCCGCGCAACAGTTCGCGATGCGCCGGCAGTCGCCGCTACAGCGACTGCAGCACGTCCTCCACTCCCACCCCTCGCTCAGCCCGTTGCTGGTGCTGATCGTGGCCTGTGTGGTCTTCACCGTCCTGAACCCGCGCTTCGCGCAGCCCAGCACCATCGGCATCATCCTGCAGCAGGTCGCGGTCATCGCCGCGCTGGCCATCGGCCAGACCCTCATCATCCTCACCGCGGGCATCGACCTCTCGGTCGGTGCGATCGCCATCCTCTCCACCCTGTTCTCGGCCAACCTGGCCGTGAAGGCGGGCGTTCCTGGCTTTCTCGCTCTGGTTCTCGGCGTCGGGGTCGGCGTCCTGGCTGGCGGACTGAACGGGCTGCTGGTCACCCGGCTCCGCCTTCCACCCTTCATCGTCACGCTGGGCACCCTGAGCATCTTCACCGCCGTTGCGCTGCTCTACTCCGGTGGCCAGCAGGTCGGCCGTCGGCAGATGCCCGCCGCGCTGAACTGGGCCGGAACCCCGGTCCTGGTCGGTCCGTTCCGGATCACCACCGGGGTCATCGTGGTCGGGGTGCTGGCGCTCATCATGGCCTTCATCTTGAGCCAGACCTCCTGGGGTCGGCACGTGTACGCGGTGGGCAACGACCTCGAGGCCGCTCGGCTGGTCGGTATCCGGGTCGACCGCGTGCTGCTGAGCGTCTACACCGTCGCCGGCATGATCTACGGCATCACGGCCTGGGTCCAGATCGGCCGGGCCGGCACCG
>JBBQAB010000291.1:0-4770 GCA_038198385.1 Propionibacteriales bacterium | reverse complement strand
GGTGGTCCCTGCGGGGGCCACCGCAGGGACCACCGCCCGTTCGTCGCCTCAGGCCGCGAGCGGGGCGGGCAGCGGGTCAGCGTGCACCACGACCAGCGACGACACCGCCCGGGTCAGGCAGACGTAGAGGCGTCGCAGACCCGTGACCTCGTCGGGTTCGCCGGCCACCACGGCTGCGGGCTCGAGCAGGACCACGTGGTCGAACTCGAGTCCCTTGGCCAGCGTGGCCGGCACCAGGTCGAGCCGGGAGGCGAAGCTCTGTGTCGTCTCGCCCAGGACCCCGTGCGGCACCCCTCGGTCGGTCAGCAGGTCGTCCGTGCGGGCCACGTCGGCGTCGGCGACGATCAGACCGACGGTGCCCTCGCGCTCGAGTGCGGCGCGGATGGCCTCGACCAGGGCGTCCCCGGTCGGTTCCCGGCGGCGCAGGTCGAGCTCGCCGCGGTGCCGGCGAACCGAGTGCGGTGGGGTGAGGGAGGGGGCGATCCGGGGCAGCAGCCGGGCCGCGAAGTCGATCACCGCGCCGGGCACCCGGAACCCGGCCACCAGCTCCTCGACGACCGCGTCGGGCTGGCCGAGATGACCCAGGGACTCCGCCCAGGACTGCGTGGCCCACGGGGTGGTCGCCTGGGCCAGGTCACCGAGCACGGTCACCGACCCGGTGGTGGCGCGGCGTCCCACCGCCCGCAGCATCATCGGCGAGAGGTCCTGGGCCTCGTCCAGGATGACGTGGCCCAGGCTCGGGGTGCGGGTCAGCAGGTCGGCCACCTCGTCCAGGAGCACCACGTCGGCCAGGCTCCAGCGCGCGGCCGCGGGCGTCCGCGGGCGCCGGGGCAGGAGCAGCCGCTGCTGTTCCTGCACGGTCAGCACCCCCGCAGCGCTGTCGGCCAGCAGGTCCGGGTCGCTCAGCAGCCGGAGCAGGAGCTTGGCCGGGGTCAGGCTGGGCCACAGGGCACCGGCGTACGCGGCCACCGGGCGGCTGCGGGCGACCGCCGTCTGCACCCGGTCGTCGGGGGAGTCCCCGGCGGCCTCCATCCGGAGCAGGACCTGGTGGGCCAGCCGCTGGGCCAGCATGGCCCGGCCGGACTCGTAGCGCACCCCGCGGTTGACCAGCTCGGCCACGATCTCGTCGGCCAGGTAGCCCCCGACCCGCCACTGGTAGGCCCCGCGCGGGACGACGAGCGGCTCGGTGGCCCGGCCCAGGTGGCCCCACACGGCGTTGCGCAGCACGGTGGCCATCCGCGGGTCGCCCTTGAGCACCGCGACGGCGGTCTCGTCGGTGCCCCGGACGGGCGCCCCGGTGGCCTCGCTGACCAGGCTGGCAACGGTCGCCTGGGAGGCGTCGATCTCCCCGAGGGCGGGCAGCACGTCGGCGATGTAGGACAGGAAGCTGTCGTTGGGGCCCACGACCAGGACCCCGGAACGGCCGAGCTGCTCGCGGTAGGCGTAGAGCAGGTACGCCGCCCGGTGCAGCCCGACCGCCGTCTTGCCCGTCCCCGGCGCGCCCTGGACGCAGAGCGACTGGCTCAGCCGGGCCCGGACGATGCTGTCCTGCTCGGGCTGGATGGTGGCCACGATGTCGCGCATCGGCCCGGTCCGGGGCCGCTCGATCTCCGACTCCAGGATCTCCGACCCGGCGCCTCCGGCCTCGGCGACGCTGCTGACCAGGTCCTCGTCCTCGTACGCGGTCAGGGCCCCGTGGGCGAAGCCGAACCGGCGACGACGGCGTACGTGCATCGGCTCGCCCGGGCGGGCCTGGTAGAACGGCAGCGCCATCCCGGCCCGCCAGTCAATGACCAGCGGCTCGGCCCCGGCCTCGCTGGTGACATGCCGACGACCGATGTAGAGGGTCTCGTCAGCGTCGGCGCCCAGCTGCCGGGCGTAGTCGAGCCGGCCGAAGAACAGCGGAACGCCCGGGTCGTCCTCGAGGGCCTGCATCCGCCGGTACAGCAGCTGTTTGAGCTGCTCGGTCGAGACCCGGTCGCCGCCGACCGCGGTCAGTCCGGCGGTGTGCACCCGCATCCGGCCCAAGGCCAGGCGGGACTCCGTCAGGTGGTCCCGCTCGGCGGTGAGGACGGTGTCGGGGGAGCTGCTGGCGGCCCCGGGGCGGGGCCGGGGATCGGGCGGGTCGGGGTCGACGGCGTTTCCGGGCATGACGGGGTGCTCCGATGCGATCGGCAGGAAGGGGGAGGACGGGCCACCTTACTCCCGGCCCGCGGTGGTGTGCACGGGGTTTCTCCCGAGTTCTGGAGAAGATCCTGCCCGGTGCTCCAGGCGGAATCTTCTCCAGAACCAGGGAAGGTACCCCCGTTCGGGCGCCAAACCGGCGTCCCTAGGGTGAAGGGGTGAACTCAGGACACACAGAACGTTCCTACATCCCGGCGGAGGACCCGGCCCTGCGGCCGCGGAAGTCGCGGACCACCGTGCGGGTGCTGCTCCTCAACCCCGCCGAGGAGACCCTGCTCTTCGAGGACAGCGACCCCGGCTTGGCCGACGCACGCTGGTGGGTGACGCCCGGCGGCGGGATCGACCCCGGCGAGACCGAGACCCAGGCGGCCGTCCGCGAGGTGGCCGAGGAGACCGGCCACCGCCTCACCAAGGCGGACTTGGTCGGCCCAGTGGCGCGACGACACGTGGTGCACGGTTACTCCGACCAGGTGATCGAGCAGGATGAGTCGTTCTATCTCGCCCGGGTGCCGGACTTCGAGGTGGACACCTCCGCCCACACCCCCGACGAGCAGGCCACCTTCCAGCAGTTCCGCTGGTGGTCCACCGAGGACCTGCGCGCTACCGACGACTGGGTCTGGCCGCTGGAGCTGGTCGAGCTGCTGCACCTGATCGACGAGGAGGACCGCTGGCCGGTCGACCTCGGCACCCAGGAGGAGTCGACCGTCCTGGACGTTCCCGAGCGCTGACGCCGGCCCGGGCCAGCGTGAGCTGGAGGGGCCGAGCTGGGGACCGGCTCAGGGGACCGGTGGGCGCCTCAGTCTGCGGCGAGCGCGTCCTCGGCGTCCATGATCCGGTAGCTGTAGCCCTGCTCGGCCAGGAAGCGCTGCCGGTGGGCAGCGAATTCGGCGTCCACGGTGTCGCGGGAGACCACGGCGTAGAAGCGGGCGGTCACACCGTCGGACTTGGGCCGCAGCAGCCGGCCGAGCCGCTGGGCCTCCTCCTGTCGGGAGCCGAAGGCGCCCGAGACCTGGATCGCGACCTGGGCGGTGGGCAGGTCGATGGAGAAGTTGGCCACCTTGCTCACCACCAGCAGGGTGATCTCCCCGGAGCGGAACTGCTCGTAGAGCTTCTCGCGCTGCCTGACGGTGGTGTCGCCCTTGATCAGGGGCGCGCCCAGCCGCTCGGCCAGGTCGTCGAGCTGGTCCACGTACTGCCCGATGACCAGGGTCGGGACCCCGGCGTGCTTGCCGACCAGGTCGACGACCACGTCGGCCTTGGAGTCCGTGGTCGAGGCCAGCCGGTACTTCACGTCCGGCTCAGCCACCGCGTACGTCATCCGCTCGGCCTCGGTCAGGGTGACCCGCACCTCGATGCAGTCGGCGGGGGCAATGTAGCCCTGGGCCTCGATGTCCTTCCAGGGCGCGTCGAACCGCTTGGGTCCGATCAGGGAGAACACGTCGCCCTCGCGGCCGTCCTCCCGGACCAGGGTCGCGGTCAGGCCCAGCCGCCGCCGGGCCTGCAGGTCGGCGGTCATCCGGAAGACCGGCGCGGGCAGCAGGTGCACCTCGTCGTAGATGATCAGGCCCCAGTCGCGGGCGTCGAAGAGCTCCAGGTGCGGGTGCAGGCCGGCCCGCTTGGTCGTCATGACCTGGTAGGTCGCGATGGTGACCGGCCGGACCTCCTTCTTGGCCCCGGAGTACTCCCCGATCTCTTCCGCAGTCAGCGTGGTGCGCTTGATCAGCTCGTCGCGCCACTGCCGGGCCGACACCGTGTTGGTGACCAGGATGAGGGTGGTCGCGGAGGCGCGGGCCATGGCCGCGGCGCCGACGATCGTCTTCCCCGCCCCGCAGGGCAGGACGACGACCCCGGAGCCGCCGTGCCAGAAGGAGTCGGCGGCCTGACCCTGGTAGGCGCGAAGGTCCCAGCCGTCGGTGACGAGCGCGATCTCGTGCGCCTCACCGTCGACGTAGCCGGCCAGGTCCTCGGCGGGCCAGCCCAGCTTGAGCAGCACCTGCTTGAGGTGACCGCGCTCGGACGGGTGCACGACCACGGTGTCGTCGTCGACGCAGGCACCGACGAGCCCCTTGACCTTGGCGCTGCGGAGCACCTCGATGAGCACGGGACGGTCCGAGCTGACCAGGACGAGCCCGTGGGTGGGGTGCTTCTCGATCCGAAGCCGGCCGTAGCGGTCCATCGTGTCCGCCACGTCGACCAGCAGGGAGCTGGGAACCGGGTAGCGGCTGTAGGTGAGGAGAGTGTCGACGACCTGCTCGGCGTCGTGCCCGGCCGCCCGCGCATTCCACAGACCGAGCGGGGTCAGCCGGTAGGTGTGGATGTGCTCAGGGGCCCGTTCCAGCTCGGCGAACGGGGCGATGGCGATGCGGCAGGCCGCGGCGTCGGGATGGTCGATCTCGAGCAGCAGGGTGCGGTCGGACTGGACGACAAGCGGACCCGGGGTGGAGGCAGGGGAGGTCATCAGGTGTTCTCGCGCGGTCCTTCGGTGCTGGTGGCCAGGCCGTTCGGCTGGCCGGAGGGCACGGCCGTGGGGGCGGTGGCCGAGGGGGTGGGGTCCGGGGTCGGCGTCGGGGTCGACGACGACGGTGG
>JBBQAB010000290.1:0-3353 GCA_038198385.1 Propionibacteriales bacterium | reverse complement strand
GCGACGAGCTGGGCATGCACGTGGCCAACGTGATGGCGCTGCGGATGGCCCTGCTCCGACTGGACGTCGCCCCCACCTACGTCCTCACCGACGGTTTCCCGGTGGACGGCCTGGGGGCGCCCGGGCTCGCGGTGTGGAAGGGTGACCGGGTGGCGGCCTGCGTGGCTGCGGCCTCGATCATCGCCAAGGTGACCCGGGACCGCATCATGGCGGACCTGCACGAGGTGTACCCGGCGTACGAGCTGGCCATCCACAAGGGCTACTGCACACCGCTGCACCAGGAGAAGCTCGACGCGTACGGACCGTCCGCCATCCACCGGATGCGGTTCGTCAACGTGTCGCGAACAACGAGAGTCGGGACGTCATGAGCGCGGAAGATCTGGAACAGTACGAGAGCGAGCTGGAGCTCCAGCTCTATCGGGAGTACAAGGACGTCGTCGGCATCTTCACCTACGCGGTGGAGACCGAGCGCCGGTTCTACCTGTGCAACGCGGTCGACCTGAAGGTCCGGACCGAGGGCGGGGACGTCTACTACGAGGTCTCCATGGGGGACGCGTGGGTCTGGGACATGTACCGGCCCGCCCGCTTCGTGAAGAGCGCCAAGGTCCTGACCTTTCGCGACGTCTCGATCGAGGAGATCGCCCACAGCGACCTCGAGGTGCCGAAGAGCGTCACCGGCACCGACTGACCCACCTCGTACGGCGTGACCTCCCTGGTCGTGCCGGGGTCGTGCCCGTGTCGTGCCTGGGTCGTGCCCGGGCAGGGGGCACCCCACGCGAGACCGATCACCGGCTTGAGTGTCTGTCCGAGCCCCTCGGAGCCCTGTTATGTTTTTGGTCTTCGACGAATGGGAGTTCTTGGATGCAGCTCGGGATGATCGGCCTCGGTCGGATGGGCGCCAACATCGTGCGCCGCCTCATGCGGGACGGGCACGAGTGCGTGGTGTGGGACGTGAACCCGGACTCGGTCACGAGCCTGGAGTCCGAAGGGGCGACGGGTGCGGCGACGATGGAGGAGTTCGTCGGTGCTCTGTCGACCCCCCGGGTCGTCTGGGTGATGATCCCGGCGGGCATCACGGGCCAGACCGTCGAGAAGGTCTCCGCGCTGCTCGATGACGGCGACATCATCATCGATGGCGGCAACTCCAACTACCGCGACGACGTCCGCCGGGCCGCCAAGCTCAAGGAGAAGGGGATCCACTACGTCGACATCGGCACCAGTGGTGGGGTCTTCGGGCTCGAGCGCGGCTACTGCCTGATGGTGGGCGGCGACGACTACGCCGTGAACATCATCGACCCGGTCCTGAAGACCATCGCCCCCGGACCGGGCGAGATCGAGCGGACCCCGGGACGTGAGGGTGAGCTCGGGGCCGAGGAGCAGGGCTACCTGCACTGCGGACCCTCCGGGGCCGGCCACTTCGTCAAGATGGTCCACAACGGCATCGAGTACGGCATCATGGCCGCCTTCGCCGAAGGCCTCAACATCCTGCACAACGCAGACGCGGGCATCAAGGCCGCCGAGCACAGCGCCGAGATAGCCCCGCTTGAGGAGCCGCAGTACTACCAGTTCGACATCGACACGGGCAAGGTGGCCGAGCTGTGGCGCCGCGGGTCGGTCATCTCGTCCTGGCTGCTCGACCTGACCGCCGCCGCCCTGGCGGCCAACCCGACCCTCGACGGTCTGGCCGGCCGGGTCTCGGACTCCGGGGAGGGCCGCTGGACGGTCAAGGCCGCCGTCGACGTTGGCGTCCCGGTGCCGGTGCTTGCCGCCTCGCTGTTCGAGCGGTTCGCCTCCCGCGGCGAGGACCACTTCGCCAACCAGGTGCTCTCGGCCATGCGGCAGCAGTTCGGCGGACATCACGAGCTGCCCGCAGGTGACTCGCTCGAGGCGGGTGCGGAGAAGTCCGACCAGGGCGACCAGAACCGGGCCTGACGGAACGTCACCGCCCAGGCCTGCGTCACGGCCACCGTCCACCCTTCGGGGCGGGCGGCGGCCGTTGACGTTGAGCCGTCGGGAATTGGTACGGTTTATGCCCTCCACTAGGCTGACCCGATGCACATTCTTGTTACCGGAGGTAGCGGCAAGCTCGGCGCGGTCGTCGTGGAGAGGCTCGTCGACGCGGGCCACCAGGTCACCAACCTCGATCAGCGTCCCGTGGCCGGGGCGTCCGCCCGCTTTCTCCGCATCGACCTGACCGACTTCGGAGCGGTCGCCGAGGCCTTCACCGGTATCGACGACGCGTATGACCAGGTCGACGCGGTGGTCCACCTGGCCGCCATCCCCGCTCCGGGTCTGACCACCAACGCCGCGACCTTCGCCAACAACTCTGCGGCCAGCTTCAACGTTTTCCAGGCCGCCAAGCTCGCGAGCATCACCAAGGTCGTCTGGGCCTCCAGCGAGACGGTGCTGGGGCTGCCGTTCGACGACGCCCCGCCGTACGTCCCGGTGGACGACGAGGTGGAGCTGCCCAACTCGACCTACTCCCTGGTCAAGCACCTGGAGGAGAAGATGGCGGCGCAGTTCTGCCGGTGGAACCCGGAGCTGACGATGGTCGGTCTGCGGTTCTCCAACGTCATGCGGGTCGAGGACTACGCCGAGTTCCCCGCCTTCACCGAGGAGGCCCGGCGCTTCAACCTCTGGTCCTACATCGACGCCCGCGACGGGGCCCAGGCGGTGGAGAAGGCACTTGCCTACGACAAGCCTGGTGTCGAGGTGTTCGTCATCGCCTCGCCTGACATCGTCCTCGACGGCGACGTCAACGACCTGATCAGCGCGCGCTACGGCGACGTCCCGCGCAAGCGCGAGCTCCAGCCGCAGGAGTCCCCGCTCAGCATCGACAAGGCTCGGCGGCTCCTCGGCTTCGCCCCGGAGTTCTCCTGGCGCAACGAGGTCTGACCCGCTGACGCCCTCGTGGCGTCCGGTTTGGTCCGTCCCACCGCCCCGACCCTGACCAGGGTCGGGGGGGAGCTGCGTTCGCCTCCATCTGTCCACAGGCGGCGAGCTGCGGTGGTTGTCCACAGAACGCTGCGGGGCTCGGATGCCGCGACCCTGCGCTCCGCATCCTCTGGGTGGAGGTGCGAGATGGGGCAGCGGGGAGTGCGCCAGCAGCTGGGGGACCGGGGCGAGGACCTGGCCGTGGCGGAGCTGGAAAGCCAGGGGATGACGGTGGTCGCCCGGAATTGGCGGTGTCGGACGGGTGAGGTGGACGTGATCGCCCTGGACGACTCGTCCGGAGCGGTCACGGTGGTGTTCTGTGAGGTCAAGTGCCGCCGCGGACTGCAGTTCGGCCACCCCCTCGAGGCGATCACGTACGCCAAGATGCGCAAGCTGCGTCAGCTGGCGGCGGAGTGGCT
>JBBQAB010000289.1:0-10081 GCA_038198385.1 Propionibacteriales bacterium | reverse complement strand
GCCTGCGCCGGCGACGTCCCCACCCTGGAGACCCTCGCCGCGGCCGACCTGCTGCGGACCCACCTGCCGCAGCTGCAGGTGCGGGTCATCAACGTGGTCGACCTGATGCGTCTGGAGCCCGACACCGAGCACCCGCACGGCATGTCGGACCGCGAGTTCGACGCTCTCTTCACCCCGGACCGGCCGGTCATCTTCGCCTTCCACGGCTACCCGTCGCTGATCCACCGGCTGACCTACCGGCGTCGCAACCACGCCAACATGCACGTCCGCGGCTACAAGGAGGAGGGCACCACGACCACGCCGTTCGACATGGTCATGATGAACGACCTCGACCGCTTCACCCTGGTGATGGACGTCATCGACCGGGTGCCGTCCCTGGGCAGCCGGGCAGCGACCCTGCGGCAGCAGATGGCGGACGCCCGGCTTGCGGCCCGGGCCTACACGCGCGCCCACGGTGAGGACGACCCGGCCATCACCGGCTGGACCTGGCCGACGGCCCGCGCGACCGAGCCCGCCGACGGGCCGGCGTGACCGGGACGGCGTACGCGGGTCAGGGCCCCGGGTTGGGGCTTGGGCCGGGGCTCCGGTTCAGGCACGGGCTGGCGCGTACGGCCCGTCGTGACGGCAACCGCCGGTAGCGCGAACCCGACCTCCACCCGCCCCCCGGCCGGCGCACCGGGGGTCGGGCCGGCGCCCAGTGCCGTGGTCACCGCGTCGTCGGCAACGGCGGCCGAGACCCTGCGCGGTCTGGGCGTCAGCCCCGAGCGGGGCCTGGCCACGGATGAGGTCCGGCGACGTCAGCAGCAGTACGGGCAGAACGCCGTGGCGGTGCACAAGGCCCGGCCGCTGCTGGTCCTCTGGCACCAGCTGCGGTCGCCGCTGCTCGGCCTGCTGCTCGTGGCGGCCGGGGTCTCCTTCGGGGTCGGGCAGCGCAGCGACGCCGTCATCATCGCGACCATCGTGGCCGTCTCGGTCGGGCTCGGGTTCGTCAACGAGTACCGGGCCGAGCGCGCCGCGGAGGCGCTGCACTCCCAGATCCACCACGAGACCGTCGTCCGCCGCGACGGCGTCCTGACCTCGGTCGACGTGACCACGCTGGTGCCGGGGGACGTGGTCGAGCTCCGGCTCGGTGACGTGGTGCCGGCCGACCTGCGCCTGGTCGGGCTGACCGGCCTGGCCTGCGACGAGTCGGTCCTCACCGGGGAGTCGATGCCGGTCGACAAGGGCCTCGACCCGGTCGCGGTCGGGGCCCCGCTGGCCGATCTCACCGGCTGCGCCCTGATGGGAGCCATCGTGCACACCGGGACCGGGACCGGGGTCGTCGTCGCGGTCGGACCCAGGACCGAGTTCGGCCGGATCGCCACCGGTCTGGACACCCACCAGCTCGACACCGCGTTCCAGGTCGGGCTGCGGAGGTTCTCGATGCTGCTCGTCTACGTCGCGGGCGCCCTGACCGTCTCCATCTTCGTCATCAACGTCGTGCTGCAGCGCCCGATCCTGGACGCCCTGCTGTTCTCGCTCGCCATCGCGGTCGGCATCACCCCGCAGCTGCTGCCCGCCGTGGTATCGACCAGCTTGGCCGCGGGCTCGCGGCGGATGAGCCGCCGCCGGGTGCTGGTCAAACGGCTCGTCTGCATCGAGGACCTCGGCGACGTCGACCTGCTGTTCACCGACAAGACGGGCACCCTCACCGAGGGTGCGGTCACCTACACCCGTACGGTCGCGGTCGACGGGAGCGAGCAGGCGGCCCTCGGCTGGGGCCTGCTCTGCACCGAGCAGACCCGTGACTCACCCGTCGCCGTGGGCGGCAACCCGCTGGACCAGGCCCTCTGGTCCTCGGCCGGGACCTCGGCCGCCCGGGCGGCGGTGGAGCCGTACAACCGGCTCGGGCTGCTGCCCTTCGACCACGAACGCCGGATGGTGTCGGTGGTGGTCCGGGGTCCGGACCAGACCGCCACCCTGGTCACCAAGGGCGCCCCCGAGACGGTGCTGGACCGCTGCGTCGACGTGCCCGAGTCCGCGCGTACGGCGCTGGCGGCAGAGTTTGCCGCCGGGCACCGGGTGGTGGCCGTCGCGGTCCGGAGCGCGGGCTCGCTCACCCAGCCCACGGCGGCCGACGAGCGGGACCTCCGACTGGTCGGGCTGCTGGTCTTCGCCGACCCGCCCAAGGCCGGGGCCGCCGAGGCGCTGGCTCGGCTGGCGAACCTCGGCATCACGGTGAAGGTGGTGACCGGGGACAACGCCGCGGTCGCGCTCAAGGTGTGCGGCGACCTGGGTCTGCCCGAGGCCCCGGCACTGTCGGGCACGGACCTGGACGCCCTGGACGACGACGGCCTGGTGGCGGCGATCGCCACCACGACCGTCTTCGCCCGGGTCAGTCCCGAGCACAAGGCCCGGATCGTCCGGGTCCAGCGGCTCAGCGGCGGCGGCGTCGCCTTCCTCGGTGACGGGGTCAACGACGCGCTGGCGCTGCACGCCGCCGACGTGGGCATCTCGGTCGACTCCGCGACCGACGTGGCCAAGGACGCCGCCGACGTGATCCTGCTGGAGAAGGACCTGAACGTGCTGGCCGACGGGGTCTCCGAGGGCCGCCGGATCTTCGCCAACACCATGAAGTACGTCCTGATGGGGACCTCCAGCAACTTCGGCAACATGTTCTCGGCCGCCGGGGCGTCGCTGTTCCTGTCCTTCCTGCCCATGCTGCCGTCGCAGATCCTGCTCAACAACCTGCTCTACGACACCAGCCAGCTCGCCATCCCCACCGACAACGTGGACGAGGCCCAGTTGCGGCGGCCGTCGCACTGGGACATCGGATTCATCCGCCGCTTCATGCTCTTCTTCGGCCCGCTCAGCTCGGTCTTCGACTTCGTCACCTTCGGGGTGATGCTGTGGGTGTTCCACTCGGGCCCGGCGCAGTTCCGCACCGGCTGGTTCGTGGAGTCCCTGGCCACCCAGACCCTGATCATCTTCGCCATCCGGACCCGCCGGATCCCGTTCTTCCGCAGCCGGCCCAGCCTGCCGGTCATCCTCGCCGCGGTGTCGGTCGCGGCGGTGGGGGCGGTGCTGCCCGCGACACCCCTGGCGGGACTGCTCGGCTTCGCGCCGCTACCGCCCGCGTTCTTCGCCGCCCTGGTCGGGATGATCGTGGCCTACCTGGTGCTGGTGGAGATCGGCAAGCGGATCTTCTACGGGATCGGCAAACGTCCACGACC
Organism: Propionibacteriales bacterium; assembly: GCA_038198385.1. Lineage (GTDB taxonomy): Bacteria > Actinomycetota > Actinomycetes > Propionibacteriales > Propionibacteriaceae > Microlunatus. Next base: position 6,869 of record JBBQAB010000289.1, on the reverse strand, counting down.
TCCTCGCCCCCCGGCCCGACACCGCCACGTACGCCGTCGCGCGGCCTACTTCGGCACCACGCTGCGGCACCGCCGGCTCTGAGGCGTGCCGGCTTCCTGGCCGCTGGGGACGTGCGGGGTGTGCCACAGCATGTCGCCTCCTCGTGCCGTGTCCCACCGCTGGCACCGAGGAGGCCTCAGACCGTTCTCAGCCCCGTCCAGCGAGGGTGATCCTGGCGACCTTCCCAGGCGCCACTCACCCCCACCGCACGGGAGAACCACGTGTCTGTTGCCCCCCCACCGTCCGCCGCACCGCGTGGCTGACCAAAGTCCCGGCCATCACGGCGACCTTCTGGGTCATCAAGGTGCTGTCCACCACCATCGGCGAGACGTTCGCAGACTTCCTGTCCGTCAACGTCGGTCTCGGCCCGGTCGTCACCGACGTGGCCGTGATCGCGGTGCTGGCCGTCGCGCTGACCATCCAGCTGCGCACGCGTCAGTACACCCCCTGGATCTACTGGCTGTGCGTGGTGCTCGTGAGCATCGTCGGCACCCAGATCACGGACTTCTTCACCGACACCCTCGGCGTCAGCCTCTATCTCAGCACCGCCGTGTTCGCGGTCGTGCTGGCCGCGGTCTTCACGGTCTGGCGCCGCCAGGAGGGGACGCTGGCCATCGCCTCCGTCGACACCCGCCGGCGCGAGCTCTTCTACTGGGGCGCGATCCTGGTGACCTTCGCCCTGGGCACCGCCGCCGGTGACCTCGCCACCGAAGCCCTCAACCTGGGCTTCCGAAACGGCGTGCTCCTCTTCGGCGGACTGATCGTGGTGACCTTCCTGGCCAACCGGGTTGGCGCCAACGCCGTCCTGACGTTCTGGATCGCGTACGTCCTCACCCGCCCGCTCGGAGCCTCGCTGGGTGACCTGCTCACCCAGGACAAGGAGCTCGGCGGTCTCGGGCTCGGCGCGAGCCTGACCAGCATCTTGTTCTTCGCCGTCATCCTCGTCCTGGTGACCCGCGAGCAGCTGCTCGCCAACCGGCACGGCGTGGCGGTCAAAGGCCAGGGGCCGCACGGCGGTCGCCGGGCCGACTACGCCTGGGCCGGTGCGGGTGGTGTGGCCGTCGTCGTCCTCGGTCTCGCGCTGGGCGGTCTGAACGTGGCCACCACGAGCGCGGCCCCCACGACCGGCTCGGTGGCCAGGGGCGGCGCGTCCGGGGCCCCCGCCACCACGGTGCACCCGACCACGGCCCTGGGTGACGTGAGCCGCTTCTCGGTGATCGCCGACGACGTCCAGGCCAAGGTGGCCCAGAACGACCTGGCCGGGGCCAAGACCCGGGTCAAGGATCTCGAGGTCGCCTGGGACAGCGCCGAGGCCGGACTCAAACCCCGCGACCCCGCCGACTGGCATCAGATCGACGGCAACATCGACGGCGTCCTGACCTCGCTCCGGGCCAGCAGCCCGACCCAGGCCGACTGCGCCACCAACATCAAGGCGCTGACGACGACGCTGAACACCTTCGACGGGGTCTAGCTCACCGGCCCGGTGGGCGCCCCCTGACCGCGGGGTGGCGCCCACGAGCGCCCGGCCCGACGCACGGCCACCGCCCGAAGGCACAGTCACATAACGGCACGACACGGGCGTCACCGATGTGCAGATGGGCCTCTACGATCTCCCTTAAAGGGACTCGGGACACCCGGGACGTGGCACCTCGCCACCTCCCGACCGCTCCGAAGCACGAGTGGTGAGTCCGGACACGAAGGAGCCAGCATGATCATTTTGGGTGTAGTGCTCTTGATCCTGGGACTTGTTCTCAAGATCACGATCCTTTACACGATCGGCATCATTCTGCTCGTCATCGGGGCCATCCTGGCGATACTGGGCGCCACCGGCCGCGCTGTTGGCGGCCGCTCGCACTGGTTCTGAGACGCCGGGGTCAGACCGACCTTCGCCGGTGCGGGCTTGCGCTGCCGGCGCAGGCCCGCGCCGGCTCGGGCCGCCCTCCGCCGGTCACCACCAGGAAATGATGCGGACCGTGGTGCCGGTGGCGGTCGAGCGGAGCTGAACGAGGTCGGAGGTCTGGTTGGCCTCCCAGAGGCCCCCGTCCCCTCCAGTAGGGAGAGTGCGTCCCAGCAGCGGGTCGCTGACCACGGCGTCGTCAGCGACCTCGCAGATCAGTGCGTACGGCTCACTCCAGATGCGGACCACGGCTCGAGACGAGCCGCGCCGTTGACTGTCGAGGGCCAGCCGGTGGGCGGCGGCCGCCAGCTGGGCAGCATGGTCGAGGGAGAGCCCGGCTACGTAGAGCTCCAGCTTGACGTAGGCGGGGAGCCGACCGAGGTTCGCCGAGGTGAAGAGGGCCTCCCGGGTCCCGGTCTCCGGCCGCGAGAGCGTCGCGGCGAAGAGGGCCTCGGCGTGGGCACGCCCTGCGTACTGGCTACTGCCGCGATGCACGCCTGCCTCCACGATGACCGGGTGGCTTCGGTGCGCCTCCTCGACCACCGCGGGGCTGAGCAGCTCGGTGTCGTAGGGGCAGATCAGCCACAAGGGCGTTCGGGGGGCGATGGCCAGGTTGAGAAGAGCCTCATGGAGCTGACACTCCAACAGCTCCTCGTGGTGTCGCTCGGGCCAGATCGGCTCGCCGACGCCCCGGACAGGCCGGAAAGGCTGGGCGTGGCTGCTGACGAAGTCCTGCCAGGCGGGGATGATCCGGGCGGGGTTGCGCCCGAGACGCGCCATGTCGACGAAGGTCACCCGATCCACGGCAGAGGGTGTGAGGGACTCGGTCAGCCACCGGGTGTGCTCGGCCGTGACCGCCACCATGACCGGCTCGTCCTCGGTTAGACCGTCGTTGATGAACGCCACCATCGCCGTCGTGAAGTCGCTTCGCGTCCGCCAGAAAAAGGCTTCGTGTCGATAGCTCTGCTTCGCCCGAAGCGGACTATGCTGCGTCACTGTCCTTCGACCCCCTCCACGCTGCGCGCCGACCGGAACGGCCAGACCCAGATCTCCGCGGGAGCCCGGCCCACGCCATCTGGACAGATCCGCCGTACGGGTGAGGTAGACCCGGTCCGCACCCCGTTCGCACGAGCTGCAGGCCGGCCGACACACAGGATTGGTTCTTGCCCTCATGGTACCGGTGGTGCGACACGATGGACCCGGCATTCTCACTCGTCCTCGGCGGGCACGACAGCGAGAGGGTCGCCGAGCGAGGCTGAGGACACCGTGCGCGCCTCCCAGCCCCGCCGTTCACGAGACGCCCCTCCGGGCCCGCGGAAGGCCGCAGAGTTCCCCTCACGCCAGGACGGCGATGGCCTCGATGGAGACCAGCAGACCCCGCGGCAGTATGACGTTCGCGGGAGCGGATCGAGCGGGCGGCGGGGTCGGCATGTGGCGCTCGTAGACGGCGTTCAGGGCGGCGAAGTCCTCGACGTGGGCGTAGAAGATCGTGGTCTTCACCACGAACTCCATCGAGGAGCCGGCTGCGGTGAGGATCGCGCTCAGGTTGCGCAGCGCCCGGTCGGTCTGCGCCTGGATCCCGACCGCGATCTCACCGGTGTCCGGGTCGATGCCCACCGTGCCGGAGCAGAACACGAACCCGCCCGCCACGATCGCCTGGCTGTAGGGCCCGAGCGCCGCCGGAGCCCCGTCGGTGTGGACCGCTTCTCTCGTCATGACCACCTCCCCGTCCCCCACCCACGGGCCGCTGCCCAGTGAGACCCGACGCCTGGTCGGGACCCGACCATCATGTCCCCGTCCCCTGGCCGGGGCCAGACCCTCAGGCCGCCTCGTGCCCCGACCACTCCCACCGGACGTCGACCCCGGCCCGCTCCGAGATGGCGTTGCCCAGCTCGGCCGCGACCGCACCGAGCCGGTCCCCGATTCCCCGGTCCTCGAACTGCGAGGCGCTGACCAGGATGCGGCTGATCTCGGTCAGCTCCCCGCGCCAGGACTCGCGGAGGTCGTCCGGACGGCCCAGCACCAGGCGCCCAAAGTCGAACGGCGGGTCGGGGTGCTTCCACCAGAACGGGTCCAGGACCTCGCAGTAGATCTCGAACCGCTGCTCCCCCACCATGACCAAACCGCACATGCCACTCATCTCCTCGGCGAGGACCCGCGGCGGTGCGTGACTCTCACGCCCCCGGGTCCTTCCGGGTGGAGGAGGTCTGAGGTCCGTCTTACGTACGTCCGCGGCCAGGCGATCGGCTCGAGCTGTGGAGAAGATTCGACCTGGTACTCCAGGCCGGATCTTCTCCCGAACTCCAGAGGACGGATCAGGCGGCCGCGGCATGTATCAGAACGGTCCTGGGTGACTCCTGCCAGCTGAGCCCCGTGTCTCGGCGAATCTCGCCAGTCCGGCGGCCTCGGGCTGATGCGGCGGAGGGGACATCGATGCGGGCTTCGGACTATGCGTCGCTGGTGGCGTCGGTGTTCTCGGCGGCCGACCCCCGCGTCGCTGACCTGGTCACCGCGGCCCGTGACCTTGACCAGGCGGTCGAGAACAACCTGGCCACCCTCGACGCGGCCGTCGCCCTCTACCACCAGCGGGTCGAGGCGCTCAAGAACGACCTGATCGACACCGCCCTGTCGCTTGTGCCGATCGAGGAGCTGCGGAACGAGGCCCGCCGCACGGGTCTGAGCGACGCCTACCAGCTGCACGCCCACGGCCAGCTCGGACCGCTGTACGTCGCGGTCACCAGCCCTGCCGTCCAGCTGGCCAACCCGGCCGACGGCTCACTGATCGCCCTCGGCCCGATGCCGCCCGATGCCTTCCAGGCCCGGCTCGAGGCGGGTCCCGTGCTGGGCAACGGCGCGCTGCGCGTGCAGGACAAGGCCGTCGCCGGCCTGATCAACGTCCGGATCGGTCCGGTCGAGGTGGCTGCCCTGGCCAGCCTGGCCCGGGCGGCCGGCGGGCCGTCCTTCCTGGCCGTCTTCGCCGCCGGCTTCACCCCCGGTCTGCAGCTCGGTTTCGGCTTCCAGATCAGCCGCATCGGCGGGGTGGTCGGGGTGGAGCGGGCGATCGACCGGGACGCGATGGCCCGCAAGCTCCGCGACGGCACGCTGGCCGGGGTGCTGTTCCCGCTCGACCTCGGCCCCGGCGCCCTCGCTGCGCTGGCCGCAATCGACCAGCTCTTCCCGCCCCGCTCCGGCAGTGCCGTCGTGGGCCCGACCTTCCGGTTGTCCTGGCTGGAGGTGGCCGGGGCCGGCTTCGCCTCGGTCGACCTCGCGGTCCTGATTCAGGTCCCCGGCCCGGTGATCGCGCTGGTCGGGTCGGTCCGGGCCGGCATCCCCGGCCTGACGGCGTTGCTGCGGTTGCGGGCCGACATCCTCGGGGTGATCGACTTCCCGGCCCGGACCGCGACCGTCGACGCCTCTCTCGTCGACAGCGGAGCCCTCGGAATCTTCAGCGTGTACGGCGACCTGGCCTTCGCCCAGAGCTGGGGGGAGAGCCCGTACACGGTGCTGTCGGTGGGCGGCTTCTATCCGGGCTGGTCACCCGAGCCGGTCCGCATCCGGCCGTTGAACCGGCTGGGGATGTCCCTCGATGTGCCCCTGCCCGGGATGCGGATGCGGGCGGAGGGCTATCTGGCGGCGACGTCGAACACCCTGCAGCTGGGCGGCCGGCTGGAGGTCGGCTTCGACGCCGGCATCGCCTCGATCTCCGGTCACCTGGGGCTGGACGCGCTGATCCAGTTCACCCCGTTCCACTTCACCGCCGAGGTCTCGGCCGGGCTCGACGTCAGATTCTTCGGCCGCACCTTCGCCGGGGTCCGGTTGGACGGCCAGATCGACGGCCCCGGTCCGGTCACGCTGCACGGCCGTGTGACCGTCGAGACCTTCCTCAAGGACTTCGAGTGGGAGGACACGTTCGTCTTCGGCCGCCCCGACAGCGCGCCGGCCATCCCCCGCCGTCGCGCTGTCGATGTCCTGGTCGCGGAGGAGTTCGCCCCGACCAACCTGCGGGCCCTGGGCGGGCTGGACCCCTCCGTCGTCCTCACCACCCCCGACCGGCAGGGCGACTTCGCCGTCATCGCCCCCTTGTCCGGACTGGCCTGGAGCCAGCACCGGGTCCCCCTCGGGCTGGCCGTCGACCGGCTGGACGGCACCCCGCTCGGAGACCGGCAGACCGTCACCGCCACCGTTCCGGCCCCGACCGGCACGACGCGGGAGCAGTTCGCCCCTGGCGCCTACCTGACCCTGACCAAGGCGCAGGCGCTGGCCCTCCCGCCGTACGACCGGCTCGAGGCCGGGGTCGAGGTGGGCGGCGGGGACCCTGTCCTGGGCAGCCTGGGCACGGGCAGCTCCGACCCGCAGTTCATGCGCAAGGTCCGCGGCGAGTCCCGGTTCACCAGGCACGGCATCCAAGCCAGCTCGCTGATCCTGCCGGCCGGGGTGCTGGCCCTCATCGGAGCTCGGGACGCCCACCCCACAGTCAGCGACACCGGCATCCGGGTCGCGATCACCGAACCCCCGTGGCTGAGCACCATCGACGGCGCGGAGCACACCTCCCGGACGGCGGCGGTGCGCACCTCGATCGTGGTCGGCGGCGCGGCGCTGTGCGCGCCCGACGCCGCGCAGCCCGTCGCCCTGGCGGGGTTGTGATGGACGAGATCTTCCACGCCTCGAAGCGGCCGCGGCTGGCGGACCTGGCGATGCCGACGTACGCGGAGGGCCGGTTGCAGGGCGGCCTCACGGTCACGCTGACCGACGCCGCCGGGGCGCGCGACGGCACGGCGGACTTCCTTTTCGCCGGGCCGCAGGACGTCCGCCGGCTCGTCGCCGGGGTGGTGGTGGGACGACAACCGGCCCCCGGCAACCAGGACGCGGAGGTCACCCGGGTGGCCCACGTCGAGCTCCGCGACGACGGGCTGCCCTGGCGCTACAGCCCCT
>JBBQAB010000288.1:0-4602 GCA_038198385.1 Propionibacteriales bacterium | reverse complement strand
TGGGCGGGCATGACAATCTGAAGCCCTCCCGGTAGGGGTAGCTCGCCGCTGGTGAACGCCTTCCACTCCCCCGAGGACGAGGTACGTGCGTTGACGAAAGCAGAAGTGATCCAGCGGCTCGCTCCGGGCTACACCGATCCGTGATCCTGGAGCCATAGGGGCGGGCCGGCGTCCGGACCGGGAAGAGAGAAAGCGATGCCGGGCATGCGCAGGATCGGGCTTGGTGGGGTCTCGTGGTAGGCCCGGAAACGGACAAACCCGCGAGTGGACAGGTCAGCGCTGCTGACCCGGCCGGAAGGACGATCTCCGGCACTCGCGGGTTCGGGTGTTGGCTGTGGATTAGCCGGCCGCACGGGACCGATAAACACAGGCCGAATGGCGGCTAGCTGGCCGTCACCTCACATGTCCACAAGTTACTCATTCTTCGGACCACCTCCTCTCCGTGTGGGTCCACGGTATGTCGGGGCTCCGGCCGGGTCAACGGTTTTTTCCGGGCGATTTCGCCCCGGCCTGGAGCGGGGACGCAGGGTTCGCGTGCTCAGGCCAGGACGACCTCGAGGCCGCCGTCCCGGAGCCGCTGGACCACCACCGCCGGGTCGACCTCGCGGTCGGTCAGGAGCGCGTCGATCTCGGACAGGTGGCAGATGCGCGAGAAGCCGACGTGGCCGAGCTTGGTCGCGTCCGCGACCACGACGGTGCGCCTGGCCTGGGTGACCATCACCCGGTTGACGGCGGCCTCGGCCTCGTCGTCGGCGGTCACCCCTGCCTGCTGGTCGACGCCGAGCGCGCCGAGGAAGCAGATGTCAGCGCGGCTGCTCACTTTGGCTTCCCGAACCGCGTGGCGGGTGCGTCAGGCTCATCGCTTGACCAGCTCGTAGCGGTCCAGTGACTCCTTGCGCTCCGTGGCGTGGTCCACGATCGGCCCGGGATAGCCCGTCGGTGGACCGTCAGGGGCCGTCCACGGCTCGTGCAGGTGCTTCAGCGGCACGTCGGCCAGCTCGGGCACGTAGCGTCGGATGTAGTCGCCCTCGGCGTCGAACTTGCTGCTCTGGGTGAGCGGGTTGAAGATCCGGAAGTAGGGGGCGGCGTCGGTCCCGCAGCCGGCCACCCACTGCCAGTTGAGCTGGTTCTGCGCGATGTCGCCGTCGCGGAGGTGGCGCATGAACCAGGCCGCGCCCTCCCACCAGCCCACGTGCAGGTCCTTGATCAGGAAGGACGCCACGACCATCCGGACCCGGTTGTGCATCCAGCCCTCGGCCAGCAGCTGCCGCATCCCGGCGTCGACCAGCGGGTAGCCCGTCTTACCCTCCTGCCACGCCGTCAGCCGCGCCGCGGTCTCGGCGCTGTCGGACGGCTCGTCGCTGGGGAGGCGTTTGAATTCGGGCCGGATCGGCTCGCTCACGGCGTCGGGGCGATACCAGAGCACGTCGGCGAAGAAGTCCCGCCAGGCCAGCTGCCGGGCCAGGGCGGCAGGCCCCTCGCCGGTCTGGGTCGCCAGGTCGGCCAGCAGCGTACGGGGGTGCAGGTGCCCCCAGCGCAGGGCCACCGACAGATGCGAGGTCGCGTCGGGGCCGGGGAAGTCGTGCTGCTTCTTGTAGTCGCTGACCCCGTCGGAGCTCTGGTGCCGCCAGGTCTCCCAGGCGTGCTGCGCGGCCTGTTCGCCGGCCCGCTCCAGCAGCTCCGGGTCGGCCTGCTCGATCTCGCGCCGGTCTGCGGCCTCCAGCCAGGTCACCCTCCCCGCGTCGACGGCGGCTGCCGGGCTGTGCACGCCCCGCTCCTGCCAGGCCCGGTGGAAGGGGGTGAAGACCTGGAACGGGTTTCCGGTCTTGTTCTTCAGGGTCCCCGGCGAGACCGCGTACGGGGAGCCGGTGGCGGTCAGCTCGACGTCGGCCTGCTCCAGGACCTCGCGTACGGCGTCGTCGCGCCGTCGCCCGTACGGTCCGAAGTCGGCGCTGATGTGCACCCGGTCGGCCGCCAGCTCGCGGGCCACCTGCGGGACCACGTCGGCCGGTCGGCCCTGGAGGACGCTCAGACCCGGACCGCCACCGCCGCGCAGGTCGGCGTCCAGGGCGTGCAGGGCCGCGAACAGCCAGGCCCGTCGGGCCTCACCGGCCGAGGCCAGCAGGGTGGGGTCGAGGACGAACAGCGGGAGCACGGACGCGCCGTCGGCGGCGGCCGCTCCCAGGGCGGGGTTGTCGGCGAGGCGGAAGTCCCGTCGGACCCACCAGATCGTCGGCTTCGCTGCGTTGCTCACCCGCCTATCCTGCCTCGCGCGGCGGAACGCGACGGCGTGGGCGGGGCCGGCGGCCAACTGGGGGAGAATGTCGGGGTGAGCGACCTCATCGACACGACCGAGATGTATCTCCGGACGATCTACGAGCTGGAGGAGGAGGGCATCGTCCCCCTCCGCGCCCGGATCGCCGAGCGCCTGCAGCAGAGCGGGCCGACCGTGTCCCAGACCGTGGCCCGGATGGAGCGGGACCTGCTGGTCCGCGTCCAGGGCGACCGGCACCTCGAGCTCACCGACGAGGGTCGCACCCGGGCCACCCGGGTGATGCGCAAGCACCGGCTGGCCGAGCGGCTGCTGATCGACGTGATCGGGCTCGACTGGGAGAAGGTGCACGAGGAGGCCTGCCGCTGGGAGCACGTCATCTCCGAGGACGTCGAGCGGCGGCTGGTCGAGCTGCTGCACAGCCCGACCGTGTCCCCGTACGGCAACCCGATCCCGGGTCTGGCCGAGCTGGGGGCCTCGGAGAGCCCGCACGCCTTCCGCTCCGGCAACGAGCAGCTGCAGGACGTGGTCAAGAACGAGTCCACGCCCACCCGCGTCGTGATCGAGCGGATCAGCGAGGAGATCCAGAAGGACGTCGAGATGATGGGCACCCTGCGACTGGCCGGCATCCAGCCCGGGGCCGAGGTGAGCGCTGAGCTCGGCGGGCTCGGCGTACGGCTCACCGCCGACGGCTCGCCGGGGTGCGAGATCGACCGGGAGGCCGCCACCCACCTGTTCGTCTCCCGCGTCTGAGGGACGCGGTTCCGCGCGCCCGGGGCGCCCGCCGGCGGGCCGCACGCTGAGGTCGCCGACCGGCCCGCCTGGGTGGGGCTGCCCCACGGCGTACGCGCATCGGCCATGATGAGGCGGAGGTGCCACCCGGCGCCGGCAACGGCGGAGGTGAGCACGTGAGCGGGAACGACGGCGTCGACTGGACGGCCTACCTGGACCAGTTCCACACGGCGCGGCCCGGAGCCGTGGAGGCGGTGCTGTCGCGGGCCGTACGCGACGAGCACTCGCCCTACCGTTGGCTGGCCCGGGCGGTGTCGATGTCCGCGGGTCTCGTGCTCGACCTGGCCTGCGGCTCCGGGCCCATGTCGCGCGAGCTCGCCCAGCCCGGCCGTACGGTGGTCGGTCTCGACTTGTCCGCCGCCGAGCTGGGCTTGGCCGCCGAGCGCGGGCCTGGACCCTGGCTGCGGGCCGACCTCCTCCGGTTGCCCGTACACGACGGGTCGGTGGATGTCGTGACCAGCTCGCTCGGGCTGGCCGTGGCCCAGCCGCTCACCGACGTGCTCGCGGAGGTGGCCCGGGTGCTGCGGCCCGGGGGAGTGCTGGCCGCGATCGCCCCGGCCCTGAGGCCGCTGCGCCCGCGTGACGTGGAGGTGCTGACCCAGGTCAACGCGCGGCTGCGGACCCGACCGCAGTTTCCGGCTCCGGTGGAGGCGACCGGGTTCACCAAGACGCTGGCCCTGCACGGGCTGAAGAAGGTGGAGGACGCCCGCGAGCGCTACCGCTTCCGGATCGAGGGTCGCGACGACGCCGAGACGATGATGCGCTCGCTCTATCTGCCGGCCACCCGCTGGTCGCGGGTCGAGGCGGCGATGGAGTGGCTCGAGGAGCGGGTGCGTCGCAACGGGTCGGTCGAGATCGCCATCCCGATGCGGCGGCTGGTCGCGATCAAGTAGCGGCTGACCTGGCCGGACTGTCGACTCCACATGGCGCGGCTGGAATAGTGGCGCGGACGCGACGGTTATGAGGGGTGTCCGGCCGTGAGGTCGGGGTACCACATGTGACAGGAGATCTGCAATGCCGACGATTGACATCAGTGGCGACACCTTCGAGAAGACCATCAGCGACAACGACATCGTTCTGGTGGACTTCTGGGCCGAGTGGTGTGGCCCGTGTAAGCGTTTCGGCCCGATCTATGAGAAGACCTCCGAGCAGTACGGCGACATCGTCTTCGCCAAGCTCGACACCGACGCCAACCAGGCTCTGTCCGGTCAGCTCGGTATCGAGGGTATCCCGACCCTGATGGCCTTCCGCGAGGGTGTGCTCGTCTTCAACCAGGCCGGCGCGCTGCCCGGCCCGGCCCTGCAGGAGGTCGTCGAGGCGGTCAAGGGTCTGGACATGGACGAGGTCCACGCCCAGGTCGCGAAGCTCAAGACCGAGCACGAGGACCACGACCACGCCTGAGGCGGGTCAGCGGTAAGAGACGGGACGAAGGACGGCGGCCCGGTGGGCGCCCGCCGTCGTCGGTCTCGGGGGGGTCAGCGGGGACACCCGGGGACCCAGGCGGTGTAAGCCGGGGGGGCGCCGGCGCCGGCCCGGGC
>JBBQAB010000287.1:0-5907 GCA_038198385.1 Propionibacteriales bacterium | reverse complement strand
GGCGGTGGTCTCGCCGCCGCGACGGGTCGTGACCGTGCAGCCGGGGAGTCTCGCCCTGGTCTTCGGTGAGGACGAGACGCCCGACATCCGTCGGCCCGGGGACTACCTGCGCCCCCACCTCCGCGCCGTCCACAACCCCCGGTTCGTGCTCGTGGTGAACACGGAGCCGGTGACCCTGGACGTGGCCGTGGAAGGTCTGCGCACCGTCGACCGCAAGACGGTGCTCGAGGTCGTCGTCCGGGTCCGGGTCCAGCTGGCGTCGAAGAGGCTCGAGCAGCATCTGGTCGAGCTCGTCACGACCGTCGGGACCGACCTGGAACAGCACCTGCTCGACGCAGTCCAGACCGAGGTGGCCGACGCCGTCCAGGGCACCATCCGCAGCAACCGGCTGACCGACCTGCACCGTCACCTGCCGCAGCTACTCGACCTGAACTGGCTCCCCGACACCCTGGCCGACGGCCACCTGGACCGGCTTTCGGTGGAGGTGCTCTGGGTCGGGTGGCCCGAAGGTGGGAGCCCGCCCGAGCGCCCGACTTCGGTCTTTCCTGAATCGATCCGGACGACGGCAACCCCCCGCCCCGCCTCGGAATCGCCCAACTCCGAACCGCCCAACTCCGAACGGCCCGCCGCCGAACCGCCCGCCTCCGAACCGCCCGTGCAGAGCCCGGACGGCACCGCCGTCGCAGCCGACCAGCTCGCCGGTTCCGCCCCCCGCCACTGAGGAACCTGATGAGCCAGATCGCGTACGCCGACCCCCAGGCCCCCGCCCCGGCGCTCGGCACTCCGGTCGAGGAAGTGCAGGCCGGGTCCAGCCTGGCCAGTCGCATCCGGCTGGCGGCCTCGGTTCCGCTGGCCATCTCGCTGGGCACCCACCTGGTCTTCTTCATCACCTACTGGGTGCCCGAGACCAGGTCGATCCCCGCGCACGACTGGTGGCTCACCCAGCTGTCGGTCCTGGTCTCCCCGGCTCTGTCCAGCTCCGGCGTGGCCCAGGTCCCGGCCCAGGCGGCCGGCTGGGGAGTCCCCGGCGCACTGCTGCTGACCTGTGCGGCGGTGCTCTTCTGGATGTCACGGCGGCCGCACTGGCTCGGCCACGTGGCCATGGTGGTGCCGGCCGTGGTCGGCCTGGTCACGGCCCTGGTCAGCGTGGGGATGCTCACCGGCGGGGGGCAGCTCCGGGCGTCGGCGGTCGGCGCCCTGCTGATCGGCCTGTGGGTCTTCGCCGCCCTGTACGCGGTGCTGCTGGCCTTCGGCGGTGACCCCGGCCCGCCGCCCAGGCGGACCTGGCGGAACGGCTTCGTGCTGCTCGTCGCGTACGCCGTGGTCGGCGTCGCCCCGACCGCCGTGGGCCGGGCCCTGTTCGCCCCCGGTCTGCGGGACGCTGCCATCGAGGTCGCGCACAACTCGGTCGCCCTGCGGCTCGCGGCTCTATGGACCGGCACCACCGTCCTGGTCTACCTGAGCGGGATCGGGGTCGGGGTGACCGTCTGGCTGGCCTTCCGATGCTGGCCGCCGCGACGGGAGCTGTCCTACGTCGGACTGTGCCTGGTCCTGATCGCCGCCATGGTGGCCACCGCGGCCCTAGGCTGGCCCACGTCCACAGCCGCGGCCCGCCGGGCCACCCAGCTGCACTACGTCAGTCCCACCAACGAGGTCGGCTTCTCCTGCGGGGCGTGGATGCTGCCCGACCCCGGCGGCGCCGGGCTGCGCCCCACCCGCACTCTCGCGGTCACCGGGTTCTCCTGCCAGCGGGCCACCACGTTCTCGGGCTACCGCCAGGTCTCGACCCGGGTGCTGCCCGCTCCGCTGTCCCCGGTGACCGCCCTCGCCCCGGACGGGACTCACCTGGGCGGCCGGATGATCGCGGCCCAGTACGGCAACGTGGTCGTGACGGCGACCAGCGACCGGATCGACACCGCGACCACCGAGCTCCTCGCGCTGCGGATCGTGGACGGGGCCGAGGTCTGGCGCTTCCGCTGTGACGACGGCAAGCCGATGGCGCTCCGGTTTGCCGGGGTCCCCTCGGGCGAGAACCGCAAGCTGGGCCACATCACCCGAGGAGAGACCAAGCCGACCGTCGTCACCGTCTGCTCGGACCGCACCTCGCTGTTCAACCCAGCCCTCGGCCCTGTCCGCTGAGCCAGCGGGCGGGATCGCCCCGCGCGCCAGGGTGCCGCAGGACGCGTCAGTCGGGGCGGGCGACGCCCGGGACCAGACGGTCGAGGCGAGGGACCGGGCGGACCAGGCGAGGGACGGGGACGGTCAGCGCTGGGTCACCACCCCGAGACCACCCGGTCCGAGGGTGACCGCGATCGCGCCGTGCTCGCTCGTCGCCACCGCCAGCATGCCCAGGGAGCGGGCCAGCGCCATCGTGCGCGGCGCCGGGTGGCCGTAGTCGTTGTGCAGACCGGCACTCACCACGGCGACCCGCGCGTGGCTGGCAGCGAAGAAGGCTGGGTCCTGCCGGGCTGAGCCATGGTGGGGGATCTTGAGCACGTCCGCCCGCAGGTCCACCCCGGCCGCCAGCAGCGCAGCCTGACCCGGCGGCTCCACGTCCCCGGTGAGAAGCGCAGTGACCCCGCGCACCGAGGCCGACACGACCACGCTGGCGTCGTTCTCCACCGACGACCCGTCCTCCCCGGCGGTGCGGGCCGGCACCGGACCCAGGACCCGCAGGGTCGCCTCGCCCACCTGCGCGACCACCCCGGGAGCCGGTGTGCGGACCGGGATGCCCCGGCGGGCGGCCAGGTCGTGCACGGCCGCGGACTCGTACGGCGGGGAGGCGAGGCCCGTGACCCAGATCTGGCCGACCGGTCGCGAGCCCAGCACGGCCGCCAGACCGTCCACGTGGTCGGCGTGAAAGTGGGTCAGCACGACCAGCGGCACCACGCGTACACCCAGCTGGTCCAGACACCGTCGGATCGCCACCGGATCGGGACCTGTGTCCACGACCACTGCGGTCCCAGGCCCGCTCGCCAGCACCAGCCCATCCCCCTGACCGACGTCACAGGCCACCAGGACCCACCCGCCCGGCGGCCAGCCGGGCTGACGGGGCGCACTCACCAGGGCCAGCACCATCACCGCGACGAGCGCGACGCTGAGCAGGGGCCGGGCCAGTACCCGCCGGGTCAGCAGCCCCACCAGCAGCGAGACCGCGGCGAGCCAGGCCATGGCCCCCGCCACCGGGGGCAGCGGCCACGAGGAGCCGGGGAGCCGGGCCCCGAGGTGGGCCACGGCGATGATCGCCTGGGCGCTCCAGGCTGCGCCGACCCCCAGCAGTGCGGCCAGGCCGGGACTGGCCAGAGACGCTGCGGCCGCGGCGAAGCCGAGGACGGTGGCCGGTCCGACGAAGGGTCCGGCCAGCGCGTTGGCGGCCAGTCCGGAGACGCTGACCTGGCCCGAGATCGACGCGACCAGCGGCAGGGTGGCGAGGTGGGCGGCCAGCGGGACCGCCACCGACTCGGCGACCAGCAGCGGCAGCCAGCGGTGCAGGACGAGTGACCAGCCCCGGGCCCACCCGCTGATGCCGGCGCGGGCCAGGACCGAGAGCTGGAACCCGCCCGACCTGCTCAGGTAGGGGTCGACCCGGAGCAGACCCAACACGGCCACCGACAGGTGGCGCAGCCCTGCCCCGCGCCCGCCACTCCCCAGCGCCGCCAGCGCGACCAGACCCATGGCCGCGGCCCGCAGCACGCTCGGCTCCGTCCGGCACAGGCCGACGAACGCGACCACGCCCAGCAGGCCCAGCGCGCGCAGGGACCAGCGCCGGCATCCGACCCAGCGGGCCAGGCTCAGCACGAAGGCGAGCAGCAGGGTGAGGTTGGCCCCCGACACCGCTGTGAGGTGGGTCAGCCCGGTGGTCCGGAAGTCCGCCGTGAGCCCCGGGTTGACCCGCGAAGTGTCCCCGAGCACCAGAGCCGGCACCAGGGCGCGAGGCTCGTCGGCGCGGGAGGCGACCGCTTGGCGGAGTCCGCGCCGGACCCGCTCGACCAGCCGGAGCCCGGCCGAGGGTGGGGCGAGGAGGACCGGGGCCGACCGCGTACGGACGACCGCGGCGACCCCGTCGCCCGACCGCGGTGCCTGCAGCCGCGCCGAGGCCCGCACCCGGCTGCCCACCGCCAGCTCGGACCACGTCTGCGTCGGGCCCCCGGCCACCAGCAGCACCGGTGACCGTAGCCGCCAGGCCCCGCCCCGACCCTCCAGACTCCGGACCCGGCCCACCACCGTGACGTAGTCCGGCCCGGGCCCCGCGGCCTCGTGCCGTTGCGAATCTCCCCGGATCTCGACCTCCACGCTCACGACCGCCCCCTCGTGGGCGAGGCGGGCCACGGGGCCGTGTCCCAGCGCGTACGCGTGCGCCGCGCCGGTGAGGCCGAACACGATCAGGACCAGCGCGACCGCCCCCCACCGGGGTGAGCGTCGCAGCACCGCGACCAGCAGGGCCGCGGCGATGGTCAGGCCCCCGGCCGCCCACGCCACCCGGCCACCCCCGGTGGCCAGCCAGGTCACCGCCAGCGCGGCGACAGCCGGCGGCACCAGCCGAAGGTCGGTCGCGGTAACGGGCGCCTCGCGGCCGGCCCGGGCCGTCCAGCCGCGTGCGACCCGGGTGCCGAGGTCCTCCCTCCACCGTTGGAGCAGCCCGGTCGTCGTGGTCACACCCGCACGTGGGGAGCGATCTGGGCGTACGTCTTCGGCCCGATCCCGTCCACCTCCTGCAACTCCTCCACCCGCGTGAACCGGTGCTCGCCGCGCCGGGCGATGATCCGACCCGCCGTGACCGGGCCCACCCCCGGCAGCTCCTCGAGCTGCGCCTGGGTGGCCTGGTTGAGGTCGACGACCGCGCCGGCGCCGCCCGTCTGGTCAGCGGCCGAACCCGACGGCAGCCCGCCCCGGACCTCTCCGGCCGGGTCCCGGCCGGTGCCGACCACGATCTGCTGTCCGTCCTCCACCACCTGGGCGAGGTTGAGCCGGGCGGGGTCGGCGCTCGCGGTCAGGCCCCCGGCGGCGTGGAGGGCGTCGTCAACCCGGGACCCGGCGGGCAGCCGCACCAGTCCGGGGCGACGGACGGCGCCCACCACGTGGACGACAACCCGGGGTCGAACCGTAGGTGCGGTGGCCGAGGGACCGGAAGCCCGGGAGGGGTCGACGGTGGCCGGAGTCGCCGTCGGCACCGGCCCCGCCACCACCACCCCGGGGTCGTCCAGCGGCACGGCCCGAGCCCGCAGCAGCAACCAGCCGGTGCCCAGCAGCCCGATCCCGAGCAGGCCCACCAGCACGAGCAGGTGCCGCCGACCGAGGTGCCGAACCTCGGTCCGGGGTGCCGTCGGCCCCGACCACCTCAAGGGCAGGTCCTCCTCGTCAGCGGTTACCCCATCGTGGCCAGCGTCGGCCCGCTCCGCACCGACGGCAGCCCGCTCCGCTCCGAATGCGGCTGGCTCCGCCCCGATGGCGGCCCGCTCCCCGCCAAGGGCGGCCGGCTCCAAGCCGAGGGCGGTCGGCTCCCCGCCGCGACCGCGCGGGCCGGCGCGGGCCGGCCCGGGCGAGCGGGGCCTGACCCCGGGGTCGGGTGCCTGTTCGGCCCAGGACCGGGACCAGACCTCGGCCGGCACCCAGGTCCCGGCCGCCCCCCAGGTCTCGGCCGCCCCCCAGGTCTCGGCCGCCCCCCAGGTCTCGGCGGGCGCCCGGCTTTCGGGCGTCGTCTGGAGGTCAGCTGCCGTCCGCGGCCCGCTCGTCCCCCGTTCGGGACCCGGGCCGTCCCGACGGGCTCGTCGGGGCTGCGGGTCCGTCCCTGCCCCCGCCGGTCCCGGCCGGTGCCGTGCGGGCGGCGGAAGCGCGGCCGGGGGCGGAAGCGGGGGCGTCGGCATGACCGGGGCCGCCGCCTCCGGGTCCGGCGTCAGCCCGCCGAGC
>JBBQAB010000286.1:0-3205 GCA_038198385.1 Propionibacteriales bacterium | reverse complement strand
GACGTGTTCGACCTCGACGGGTTGCTGGAGGTGCAGCGGCAGATCGCGTCGCGCTCCATCCGGATCGTGGAGGTGGAGACCAAGGAGCCGTCACCCTTCGCCAGGTCCCTGCTCTTCGGCTACGTCGGCGCGTTCGTCTACGAGGGGGACGTCCCCCTGGCCGAGAAGAGGGCGGCCGCCCGCTCCCGGGTCGCCAACCTGCTCGCGGAGCTCCTCGGCAAGGACGGCCTCAAGCAGCTGCTCGACGCCGAGGTCATCGCGAGCGCCGAGGCGGACCTGCAGGCCCTGAGCGAGGAACGCCGGGTCGGCACTGTCGAGCAGCTCTACGACCTGATCCGGACGGCGGGCCCGTTCCGTCCCGGCGACCTCGACCCGCGGTCGACCCCCGAGCTCGACGTTGCCGCCGCGGTCGAGCAGCTCGCCCTCGACCGCCGCCTGGTCGAGGTGCGGATCGCGGGCGAGAAGATGGTGGCGGTGGCCGAGGACGTGCCGCGGCTGCGGGACGGGCTCGGGGTCCCGGTGCCCCCGGGGGTGGCGGCCACCTTCGCCGAGGCGGCCACGAACCCGATCCACGACCTGGTGCTGCGCTGGGCACGCACCCACGGCCCCTTCGTCGCCCTGACCGTCGCGCGGCGCTACGGGCTCGGCCGCTCGGTCGTGGACGCGGCCTGCGACACGCTGGTGGCCAACGGGACCCTGGTCGCCGGGTCGTTCGTGGACCTGGGCGGGGAGGCCGCCGCCGAGCGCCGCCAGTTCTGCCACAGCCAGGTGCTGGCCCTGATCAAGCGTCGCACCCTGGCCCGGCTCCGCAAGGGCGTCGAGCCCGTCGAGCAGATCGCGTACGCCCGCTTCCTGACCGAGTGGCAGGGGGTGGGCGGCAACCACCGCGGGAGTGACGCCGTGCTCTCGGTGGTCGAGCAGCTCGCGGGCTACGCCATGCCGGCCAGCGCCCTGGAGTCGGTCATCCTGCCGGCCCGGGTGCCGGGCTACACCCCGGCCCTGCTGGACGAGCTCACCTCGGCCGGCGAGGTGGTCTGGGTCGGCGACGGGGCCATCGGGGACTCCGATGGGTGGATCCGGTGGTACGTCTCCGACCTCTCACCCCATCCTTTACGGTCCGACCCCGCCCACCACCGCAGCCAGGACCTGCTCGCCGCGCTGTCGGGCGGGGGCGCCTACTTCTTCGACACCCTGCTCCCCCCGGGCTGCGCCCCGGCGGAGCGGACCGAGTGGGTGGCCGCTCTGTGGGACCTCGTCTGGTCCGGCCTGGTCACCGGCGACACCTTTGCCCCCGTCCGCAACCTGGCCACCAAGGGCGCCCACAAGACACCTTCCCGGCCGACGTCGCGGACCCACCGGGCCCGGCTTGCCGGCGGCGGGCTGGCCCGGTCGAACCGGAGCCTGCGGGTGGCCTCCCCCACCACGGCCGGACGCTGGTCGCTGGTCCGGCGGGTCGACGCCACCCCGGCCGAACGACTCGCCTCCGACGTCTTCGCCCAGCTCGACCGCTACGGCGTGGTGACGCGCGGCAGCGTCATGACCGAGGGCTCCGAGGGCGGCTTCGGCGCGGCCTACCGGGCGATGAGCGCACTCGAGGAGTCCAACCAGTGCCGCCGGGGCTACTTCATCGACGGCCTCGGGGCGGCCCAGTTCAGCCTGCCCGGCGCGGTCGACCGGCTGCGGGCGCACCAGCGTGAGCCCGAGGAGATGACCGCCGTCGTGCTGGCCGCCTGCGACCCGGCCAACCCGTACGGGGCGGCGCTGCCCTGGCCGGAGCGGGAGGGCCATCGACCCGGCCGCAAGGCGGGTGCGCTCGTCGTGCTCGTCAACGGGGCGCTGGTCTTCTACGTCGAGCGGGGCGGCAAGACGCTGCTCTCCTTCACCGACGACACCGAGCGGCTGGGCCCGGCGGCGGTGGGGCTCGCGTCCTCGGTCCAGCGTGGGCTGCTAGGCAAGCTGACGGTGGAACGGGCCGACGGCGAGCACGTGTTCGGCTCGGCCGCGGTCAGCGGCGCCCTGCAGCAGGCCGGCTTCGGGATGACGCCCCAAGGTCTGCGGCTGCGACCACGACCCTGATCGGGGGCCGCGACCACGACCCGGAACCGGGCCGAGAATCAGGCGGCGGCCTGGGCGACGGGACGGATGGTGGGCAGAGCAGTGACCCGCTCGTACATGGCCATCTTCTCGCTGACGACCTGGAGCACCACCGACAGCGGCAGGTCCAGAGCCCCGCAGATCGAGGCCAGCAGCTCGCTGGAAGCTTCCTTCTGGCCGCGTTCGACCTCGGACAGATAGCCCAGGCTGACGCGTGCGGAGGTCGAGACCTCCCGCAGGGTACGGCCCTGCCCGACCCGCTCTTCTCTGAGGGACTCGCCGATGAGCTCACGCACCAGCACCGGCTTTCCCGCAAGCTCCTGTTGCATAGGCAAACTCTACCCACCCTCTCCGGGCCACCGCGGTGACCATGTCCAACGACTGTCGGGGCGCCACCCTGGTGACCGACTGGAGGCCCGGGTAACTATTTGGGCAACAACCGGGCCGCCGCCCCCATTCCCCCGGGAGAGGTCAGCGGCGGTCCGATGGACGTGGGTACAGCGGGGCCCACGGCGACCCTCAGACCTGCAGCAGCTCCAGCAGCCGCCCCAGAGCCGCCGTCGCCGTACGGGCGCGGATGGCCGCGCGGTCCCCGGTCAGGGCCAGCTCGTGCACCTCGAGCACCCCGGCACCCGGCTGGGCGAGACCGACGAACACCTGACCGGCCTGGTGGCCGTCCTGGGCGTCCGGTCCGGCGACCCCGGTGACCGCCAGCCCCCAGTCAGCGCCGCAGCGCCGGGCCGCTCCCGTCGCCATCTGGCCCGCGGTCGTCGGGGCCACAGGCCCGTCGCGCTCGAGGACCGCCGGCTCGACCCCGGCCAGGCTGGCCTTCAGATCGGTGGCGTAGGTGATGACCCCGCCCCGGTAGGCGCGCGAGGCTCCGGCGACCGACGTGAGCAGCTCACCGATCCCACCGCCGGTGAGGGACTCGGCCGTGGCCAGCGTCTGGTTCCGGGCGACCAGGGCCGCGAGGACATCGTGCGCCAAGATCCCGGCCCGGGCTGGGGTGTCGTCGTGGGCGGGGTCGCCGTGGGGAGGGTTGTCGCTTCGGGCGGGGTCGCCGTGGGCAGGGTTGTCGCCGTGGGCAGGGTTGTCACCGTGGGCAGGGTTG
>JBBQAB010000285.1:0-5184 GCA_038198385.1 Propionibacteriales bacterium | reverse complement strand
GGGCCCGCGCGCTCGCCCGCTGCCGACGGCGGCGCGCCGCGACCGGGACGAGGTGACTGTGGTCCTGCGCCGCGGCCAGGGCCGCCAGCTCACCCTCCAGGACGGCCAACACGGCCCCACCCACCCCGGTGGCCGGACTGGCTGACCGAGGACACCACGGTGTGCCGGTGTGAGGAGGTGACCTACGGCGACATCTGCCGGGTCCGCGACGAGCTGGGGGCGGTGGACGCCAAGACGGTCAAGCTGATGGCCCGCCCCGGCATGGGCTGGTGCCAGGGTCGGGTCTGCGGGTTCGCCGCGGCCCACCTGGCCGCCGCCGGCCAGGGCCGTACGGTGACTGCGGACGACCTGCGCCCGATGGCCAAGAAGCCGCTGGCCGCTCCGGTGTCCCTCGCCGAGCTGGCCGACCTCACCGACGTGGTGGACCTCAGCGAGCCGCTGCCCTGAGCCCGACCCCCGGGTCTCGGGAGCTCCGGCCCTCTCGTGGTCAGGCAGTTAGCGGTCAGGCGGTCAGGCGGTCAGGCGGTCAGGCCATCAGGGGGACCAGGGGTCAGCGACGACGGCCGACGGCCAGTACCGAGATCAGGGCGAGGATGTAGACCACGCCGAGGATCGTGCCCTCCACACCGCGTCCGCCGGCGATCAGGAAGATGCACGCGCCGAGGAACAGCACGGTGACCACGACGCCGTAGGTGAGCCCCCGTGAGTTGAGGTCCACCTCCCGCTGGTCCAGCGCGTCGATCCGCTCCAGCTCCTTCTCGATCAGGACCCGGGTCTCGGCGTCGGCCTGGGCATAGACCTGCAACGGGTCGTGGTAGCGCTCGGAGCGGTCACTCATCGGGGTTCCTCTGCTCGGTCACGGACGGTCTTCGTGGTCAGGTTCTGGTCCCGCTCGTCGCGGTCGTCCTGGTCGTCGCGGTCTGGCCGGGCGGTGCTCTCCTGGGACTTGCGGGGTTCGCTGGGCCCGCCCCAACCGGGGCGGCCGGGGGGTGGGGCTGCCGTGAGACCCGCCCGGACTAGCGCCATGCCCACCCGCCGCCGTTCCTCGTAGGGGTCGACCGCGTCCACCCGGAGCATGGCCCGGCCCATCCGGTCCGGGAGCTGGTGGCGGCGCCGGGGCAGGCCCCACGGCCCGAACAGGTGGCTGAAACCGACGGCCAGGGACCGGGCCGGCGAGTCGGCCAGAAACCCCAGGGACGCCGGACCCTTCCGGGGGGAGAGTGGTGCCTCGTCCGGGTCCGGGCGGAAGCTGGGTCGGACCCACACCAGCAAGTTCACGACGACGACGACGGCGATGCCGACCCCGACGACGACCCACGCTCCGTTGCCCACGACCCACCTCCTGCGCTCACCCTAGCCAGGGCCGGGCCCGCGGCGACGTACGCCGGACGCGACGCGCGCACAGCCCTCGCCCGTGTTCGGGTCGACGGTGCGGCCGGGGCCGACTCAGGGTCCGCCGCGCCAGTGGTCGATCCGGTGGTGGTCGGGGCTGAACCCGTTGTTCACGCCCCACAGCACCGCCTGGGTGCGGCTGGTCACCCCAATCTTGCGGTAGATCGTCCGGATGTAGGACTTGATCGTGTTGGGGCTGAGGTAGGTGAGGTTGGCCACCTCGGCGTTGTTCTTGCCCTGGGTGATGAGGGCGAGGATCTCGGCCTCCCGGTCGGTCAGTCCCTCGCTGCGACCCGGCCAGTCCAGCCCGCTGGTCGTCCGGTTGCGGCGCGGCGGCTCGCTGACCACCTTCTGCCCGGCGTGCACCGCCTCAAGGGCGGCGACCAGCTCACGGGCCGGGAGCGCCTTGGAGAGATAGCCCGAGACACCCTGGGCCTGGGCCTGGGCGAGGAGCTCGGGGTCGAAGTTCCACGTGTAGACGACCACATGCCGGGCGCGGGGGTCACGGACCAGGAAGCCGATATCCTCGTGGTCGGCCTCGGGCTGGGCGAAGGAGTCGTACAGCACGATGTCCACGGCGTCGCTCAGCGGCTGGTTGGTGTCGATCTCGGCGATGACGACCCGGTCCCGGTACTGCTCGAGGATGTTCGCCACCCCGACCACCACCACGTCGTAGTCGTCCACCAGGGCCACGGTGATGGGCGCTAGCGGCGGTGGGGGGCTCATGACACGCCAGACTAACCTACCCAGGGGTGTAACACATCCGCCCTAAGGGTGGTTTAGTTAACCCCGTGAGCAAGTTGCTCACCGGCCCCCTGGGGCTGTGGATCGACGTCTCCGACGTAATCTGACAAGAAAGGCACACCATGCTCGGTCTCATCATCAGCATCATCGTCGTCGGCCTGATCGCCGGCGCCCTCGCTCGGCTCGTCGTCCCGGGCAAGCAGGACATGTCCATCCTGATGACCATCGTCCTGGGGATCGTCGGCTCGTTCGTCGGCGGCCTCCTCGGTTACCTGATCTTCCACAAGGGCGGCGGCTTCCTCCAGCCGGCCGGGATCATCGGCTCCATCATCGGCGCGATCATCGTGCTGCTGATCTGGATCCGCGTAGGCCGCGGTCGCTCGCGCGCCTGACCGACCCGACGACGAGGGGCCGTGGCGGATGCCACGGCCCCTCGTCTGCTTCGGGGGGGAGAGCTGACGGTCGCGTCCGGGCCCCGAGTCCCCGCACGGGTCCGCGGGTTCACAGGAACGGGCCAGGTGGGCTGCTCTAGCCTTCGCTCATGCTCTTCGGCCTGCTCGGTGCTCTCGGTGCGGCCGTCTGCTACGGGGTCGCCTCCGTGCTGCAGGCGGTGGCGGCCCGCCGCACCACCGCGTCCGCAGGCCTGGACCCCCGCCTCCTGCTCCGGCTCGTCCGGTCCTGGCCCTATCTCGTGGGACTGGCCCTGGACGGCTCCGCCTTCCTCCTCTCGATCGCCGCCCTGCGTTCGCTCCCCCTCTTCGCGGTGCAGGCGATCGTGGCCAGCTTCCTCGCCATCACCGCCGTCCTCGGTGCGCTGGTCCTCAAGATGCCGCTGAGCCGGACCGACAAGGTCGGCATCGGGGTGGTGATCGGTGGTCTGGTCCTGGTCGGCCTCTCGGCGGCGGAGGACCGGCCGCTGCCACCTCCGCACGGGGTGGCCTGGGCCGTCCTCGTGGTCGCGGTGCTCCTGGGGGTGGTGGCGTTCCCGCTCGCCCGCCTGCAGGGAGCCCGCGGGGCGGCGGCACTCGGGGCGGTCGCCGGTCTCGGGTTCGGGTTGGTCGCGATCGCGGCCCGCATCCTCCCGCACCGCCTGTCACCCGAGCGTCTGCTCACCGACCCGACCACGTACGCCCTGGTCGTCGCGGGGGCCGTGGCTCTGCTCACCTACTCCACCGCTCTGCAGCGGGGCTCGGTGACCACCTCGACCGCCCCGCTCGTGGTCCTGGAGACCGTGGTCCCCGCTGCGGTGGGCCTTTTTCTCCTCGGGGACACCCCTCGGCCCGGGTGGGGTTGGGTGGCTGCCCTCGGCTTCCTGCTCGCGGTCGGGGGGGCGGCGAGCCTGGCCCGCCACGGTGAGCTCACCGTGGCCGAGGCGACGGCGACGGCCACGCCCCGAAACCCTGCCACCGGATAGACCCCGGCACCGGTGAGTCCTGCCACCGGTTGGACCCTGCGACCGTTTGGACCCTGCCACCGTTTGGACCCTGCCACCGTTTGAACCCCGGCACCGGTTGGACCCCGGCACCGGTTGGACCCCCCGCCGCTTGAACATCCCGCCGGGACGGGGGCGGCTCAGCGGCTGCGGACGGGACCCGAGGTGCCCCGGGCCACCAGCTCGATCGGCAGGACGACCTGCCGGGGGAGCGACAGCGGGTCGGCGAGCAGCCGGCCGACCTCCTTGCCGCGGAGCCGAATCGGCTGGCGCACCGTGGTCAGGTCGTGCTTCGAAGCGGCGGGGATGTCGTCGAACCCGCAGACCGAGACGTCGGCCGGGACCGCCAGCCCTCGCGCCGAGAGCGCTTCCAGGGCCCCGAGCGCCAGGATGTCGGTCAGCCCGACAATGGCTGTCGGCGGCGTCGGTTGGTCCAGCAGCCAGTGCGTCGCGCTTATCCCGGACGCCACCGCGTTGTGGCCACCGGTGACCACGACCAGGTCCTCCGGCAGGGTCTGACGGAGGCCGTGCATGCGCTGGACCCAGTTGGCCAGGCCCAGATGGTCGGCGGCCAGCACCTGGGTCGGCGAGCCCGCCGGTGCGTTGGTGTCGACGATCACGGCCACCTGGCGGTGTCCGAGAGCGGTGAGGTGGGCGCCGACGAGCCGGCCGGCCTCAGCGTCGTCGATGGCTACCCAGCTGGTGCTGGGGTCTTCCTCGATGTCGGTCGTCACCAGGCGCAGTCCGCGCGCCCGGGCCAGGGCGTCGGCGGGATGGTTGTCCCGCAGGCACATGATCGCCAGCGCGTCGATGTTGGCCTGGCGCAGAGCGGTCACGTCGGCCTCGCCGTCGGCCCAGGCGAGCGGCATCAGCAGCACGCTGATGTTCTGCTGCTCCACCACCTCGGTCACCCCGGTCAGGAACTCGACCGCGTACGGGTCGGAGAAGGCGTAGGACAGGCGTTCGGTCAGCAGCACGCCGACGGCACCGGTTCGACCCACCCGCAGGGCCCGTCCGGCGGCGTCCGGGCCCGCGTAGCCCAGCTCGCTGGCGGTCTCCAGGATCCGGGCCCGGAGCGCCGAGGAGAGCTGGTCGGGGCGGTTGTAGGCGTTGGACACGGTCGACGGTGACACCCCGACCGCAGCTGCCAGTGTCTTGACGGTGATCCGTACCGTCCGTGTCCCACCCATGGCCCCACCCCTTGTCACCCGCAGGTTAGCGAAGGGTCGACCGGCCACCGTCGCCTAGGGGGCCCAAGGATTCTGCGCGGGTACCACCCCGGTGTGTGGGGTGACGGCCCGCCGTCGGAGGTCTCAGCGGCGCTTCTTGCGACCCGGCCGCGCCGGGTAGGCGTCGCTGCCGGGGGTCCAGTTGAGGATGCTGGCCCGCTCGAGGAACTCGTCGGAGCTGATGTCGCCCCGGGCGAAGCGGTCGGCGAGGATGCCCCGCGCGTCCTGCTCGGGTGAGGGGCGCCGCAGGAAGGACAGCTGCGGGAGCTGTCCGCCGCGGCGCAGGAAGGCCAGCGCGCCCAGGATGAGCAGCACGGTGAGGATGAGCATCGGAACTCCTAGGAGAGGCAGGAAGGACTCGGCCCCAGCGGGCCCCCGTGGTGGCCG
>JBBQAB010000284.1:0-2328 GCA_038198385.1 Propionibacteriales bacterium | reverse complement strand
CGTGGGCCAGGGCCCGGACCATCGTCGTCTTGGCCGTGCCCTTCTCGCCGCGGACCAGGACGCCGCCCACCGCGGGCGAGACCGTGGTCAGAATGAGCGCGAGCGCCATGTCGTCGGAGCCGACCACGGCCGAGAACGGGAAGGCCCGTTCCTTCGCGCTGTCGGTGTCGAGGTGGGCCTGGGCGTCAACCGCCACCGTGCACCTTGGACCCTTCTGCGGGGGTCCACGCCCGCGAGCCGTACCTGGGTGAGGCTCGGTCCCACGGTGTGCGGGCCCGGCCGGCGCAGCAGACGTCCTGACTCCCCGGTGGTGACCGGGTCACAGTGGCGGGACCGTTCCGGACTCACACCGGATTCCTCTGCTGACGCCGCCTCGATGATGCCACAGGTCGCGCCGTTGACCCGCGGTCCGGCGGGGGCCGGACCGCAGGCTCCGCACTGGTCAGTCAAGGGGCCGGTCAACCGACGGGGCAGGTCACTCGTCGGCGTCGACCAGCCGGGACGGGTCAGCGGGCCGACAGGTTGAGGGCCGGGGAGGCGGGGACGAAGCCCAGGTCGGCCAGGGCCACCGCCACCGCGTACGCCTGCTGGCCGCGTGCGTTGGGGTGGAAGCTCGCCGACGACGCCGTCACCGGCGGGGTGGTGGTGGGGACGAAGCCCCGGATCCACGGCGACCCGGTGTCGCAGAGCAGGTGGCCCTGGTAGAGCCGGGTCACGCCGACGTACTGCACGTCGGCGTCGCCCCGGGCCCGCTGCGCGGCTACGGTGGCCCGGAGCAGGTTGTTGAGGGCGTCGGCCTTGGCCCGGAAGAAGGCCACGTCGTCGGAGGTGAGCGCCAGTGGGATGGAGCCCAGCGACCCGACGCGGCAGCCGGAGGCATCGGTAGGCACCGTGCCGAAGAGACGGGGATAGCCGGTGACGATGATCTGGGCGTTCGGCGCCTTCTCGCGGACCGCGGCGAGCAGGGCCGGCAGCGGCACCGTGCCGGCGTACGCCGAGGGCAGACCGCTGCCCAGGTCGGCGAGGCGGGCGTTGACGGTGGTCGTGAGCCGGGCCCGGCAGCCCGGACGCCCCCGGACGGCGGCCTGGACCTCCGGGGTGTTGACGGGGGAGTAGACGCAGCTGCCCAGGATCGAGGCGAAGCCGAGGTCGTTGCCGCCAATGGTCAGGGTGACCGTCCGGGTCTGCTTGCCCAGGGCGTCCAGCTGCGGCGGCTCATCGGCCTGGCGCGGGTTGGCGAAGAACAGGTCGCCGGTGGTCGCCCCGGAGCAGGCCACGGAGTGCAGTCCCCGGAAGTCGGGCAGCAGCGGGACCGAGGTGAGGAGCTCGGAATAGCTCTGGTCGGCGGAGCGGTGGCAGTGGTTCGTGGCCGTGTTCGTGCCCGCCTCGTACGGGGGCAGCCCCTCGCCGGAGGCGTAGGAGTCACCCAGAGCGACATAGCGGCCCGGGGACGCGGTGCTGGTGCGTGTGCTGGTGCCGGCGGCCTGGGCGGGACCGGTTGCCAGGGTGGCCGAGGCGGCGACCAGGCCCAGGGCGACCAGGGTCTGGGTGAGCCGGCG
Source organism: Propionibacteriales bacterium (assembly GCA_038198385.1). Classification (GTDB taxonomy): domain Bacteria; phylum Actinomycetota; class Actinomycetes; order Propionibacteriales; family Propionibacteriaceae; genus Microlunatus. The sequence continues at coordinate 769 of JBBQAB010000284.1, read as the reverse complement.
GAAGGGGGAGCAGGGCTGAGTCGTCATCGACGTTCCTCTCGAAGCCGATGGCGGGGGACCACGGCGGTTGTCGCGGACTATTCCGCTCCCGGGTGGGTGCCGGCAAGTCACATTTTGGTGACGAAATCGGACGCCGACGATCGCGGCGGACGCGGTTGGTCGACGCGGGTGGCATGGCTAGGGTCATGGCGTGATCGAGGTCGTGGGGATCGGGGCCGGCGGCTGGACCTCGCTGGGACCCGAGCAGCAGGAGCTGGTCCGCCGCGCCGCGCACGTCCTCGGCGGCCGCCGGCACCTCAACCTGCTCCCCGAGCTCCCCGACCAGCGGCGTACGCCGTGGCCGCGCGACCTCCGCGGCGCCCTCCCCGCGTTGGTCGCCGGGCACGAGCGTGAAGGAGTTGCACGTTTCCAGGGTGCAGAGGACGCCGACCAGTCCAGACTCGATGCGTTGTTCGCGGATGAGTTGCTGCGCCCAATGGTCCTTGCGAAACGAGCCGGTGCGATAGAGGTACATGCGGCCGGCCTTATGGGCCAAACGTTGGGCGTGTTCGACGAGGCGGTCGCTGTAGCCCGGGGCGACCACCTTGATGAAGTGGCTTCGCCGCACCTTGAGTACGTAATCGACGAAGCGTTCCCGTTCCCGAGGGGACGCCATGGCCAGATGCCCCTTGAAGATCACGCGATCGAAACAATGCAGGGTGCAGACAATGAGGCTGGCGAACTTGGTCAAAAACCGCCATACTGTAGACATGGCATTCTCCCCAGATTG
>JBBQAB010000283.1:0-3013 GCA_038198385.1 Propionibacteriales bacterium | reverse complement strand
GGCCGGCTCGGTCAAGGGCTGAGCCGGGCCCGCGGGACGCAGCGGTGCATCACCGCGGGAGCTGTGGCCTCCTCTGGGCATGGCCCTGCCCCGTACGTCCCTTCCGGCCGTGGCGGTGGTGGTCGTGGCCGTGCTCTGGGGCCTCACCTTCACCGTAACGGCGGAAGCGCTGACCGAGCTGCCCCCGGCCCACCTGGTGCTGCTGCGGTTCGGCTTCGCCGCTGGCCTGCTCCGCCTCCTCACCCGGGGCCGTCAGAGCGTTCCCCCAGAGCTGCGGGTCCGCGGTCTCGTTCTCGGCCTGTTGCTCGGTGGAGGGTTCCTGCTGCAGACCTGGGCCCTCCGACTGACCGATGCGGCCATGTCGGGGTTCCTGACCGGGCTGTTGGTCGTCATCGCCCCGGTCCTGGACGTCCTGCTCTTCGGGCGCCGCACCGGGCGGGCCGTCTGGGGGGCCGTCGGAGTGGCGCTGGTCGGGCTGACGGTCCTCAGCGTGCGGGAGGTCGGCTTCAGGGACGGCGACGTCCTGACCGTCGCCGCGGCGGTGCTGTGGGCCCTGCACCTGGTGCTGCTGTCGCGTTGGTCGGCCCCGACCTGCGCGTTCGGGCTGGCGCGGCGGCAGACCACCACCGTCGCCGGAATGGCGCTCGTCGCCGTCGGGCTGGGGGCGGGCCGAAACGGAGTGACCCCGTACGCCGCCCTACCGGTCGACTTCTGGCTGCTCGTGGCCTTTCTCGCCGTCTTGTCGACCGCAGTGCCGATGCTGCTGCTGACCTGGGCCCAGGCCCGGGTAGACGCCACCCGGACGGCGGTTCTGCTCACACTGGAGCCGGTCGTGGCGGCGTTCACGGCGGCGGCCAGCGGTCGCCCGCTCGACGCGCGGACGGTCGCGGGCGGCGCCCTGCTGGTCGTGGCCATGGCCGTCGTCGCGCTGAGGCCCAGCCACCCGCAGGACCTGCCCGAGGACCGGACGTCGGGCTCCATCCCGGGGCAAAGGTTACCCGTCGGGTCGTCCGACCAGCGTGAGCGTCTGTCCACCTATAGCGCCATCCCCGTCTCCTCCGGCGCGCTGGCCGGGATCCCCGGCGAGCTGAGCTTCGTCGAGGCGGCACCGATGGGCTGCGGGGGTGTCACCACCTCCAACGCGCTCCGTCACACCGGGGCCGGGGCTGGGACCCGCTCAGCTGGAGGGGCCGTCGTTCTCGCGGTCGTAGAAGATGGTCCAGCCGACGTGGACGCCGTAGGACACGAAGCAGAACCCGACGATGGCCGCCGCGGTGGTCACGACCCGGATCACGAAGATCGGGGTGTCGATGAGGAGCGCCGTGGCCATCAGGCTGGCGCCGGCCAGGACCGCCTTGTTGCAGCGCCGTTTACGGCGCCGGATCTCGTTGGCGTCCAGCATTCCTTGACGTTACCCCGCTGGTCCGCGTCCCGGCCCTGAAAACGGAGCGCCAGTGCGACGGGTCCGGTCTTGTCCAGGCGTGGAGACGCAGGCGGGGTTCGCACTGGTGATCGCTTTCCAGGGTGCGGCCTGACGTGCCGCCCTGACGTGTGGGTCGGGCCGTCAGACCCGACGGTTGGCCAGCACCGGGAGGCTGGCCCGGACCGCCTCCAGCTCGGTCACGTCGACGTCGACCACGACCAGGTCGGGGCCGTCGCCCGCGCTGGCGAGCACCTGTCCGGTCGGTCCGGCCACCATGCTGTGCCCGACCCCGGTCGGGGCGGTCCCCAGCGCACGGCGTCCGACCGTCCTCGGGTCGGCCTGGCCGGCGGCGACCAGGAAGGTGGTGCTGTCCAGGGCCCGGGCCCGCACCAGCAGCTCCCAGGCCTCGACCTTGCCGGGGCCGGCGCCCCAGGAGGCGCCCAGTGCGATGACCTCGGCGCCGTCGTCGGCCAGCCGGGTGAACAGGCCGGGGAAGCGCAGGTCGTAGCAGATCGCCACCCCGACCCGTACGCCCGCGACCTCGACCACCACCGGCCGGTCGCCGGGTGCGACGGTGTCGGACTCGGCGAACCCGTACGCGTCGTAGAGGTGGATCTTGTCGTAGGACGCCTCCACCCCGGGCCCGGTGACGAGCAGGGTGTTGCGGACCCGGCCGTCCGGGGCCGGGGTGAACATCCCGACCATGACCGTCACCTGATGCCGGGCCGCGGTGGTGCGCACCCCGTCGGCCCAGGGCCCGTCCAGGGGCTCGGCGATCTCGGTCAGGGACCGGCCGAAGGCCCTCATCGTGGCCTCGGGGAAGACCACGAGCTGAGCGCCGGCGGCGGCGGCTCGGGCCGTCTCCCGCTCGACCTGCAGCAGGTTGGCGGCCGGGTCGGCCTCCGCGACGATCTGGGCCAGGGCGATCCGCATGACCCCACCCTGTCATCGGGCCGCCGCGAGCGGACCCCCGGACCTGCATTCTCACGGGTCGGGGGAGGGGAAGAGACCTGCGGGCCCGGCGCGTACCTTGGGCCCCGAGACCGTAGAAGCTTTTCGAGAGGACACCCCATGGCAGAGCACGACGGCGACATCAACAAGCTGACCGACCTGGCCCGCGACATCCGGATCGCGATGTTCACGACCGTGGACGGCGAGGGCCACTTCGTCAGCCGCCCGATGGCCCAGCAGGAGATCGAGTTCGACGGCGACCTATGGTTCTTCAGCGACCGCAGCTCCAGCGCCGTGGCCCACATCGCCACCAACCCGCACGTCGGCATCACCCTCAGCTCCAGCGACGTCTGGATCTCCATCGATGGCGACGCGGAGATCGTCGAGGACCAGGCGAAGGCCAAGGACCTGTGGAACTCCTGGGTCGAGGCCTGGCTGCCCCAGGGACCCGAGGATCCCAGCGTCGTCCTGATCAAGGTCAACGGCCACAGCGCCGAGTACTGGGACACCCCCGGCGGCAAGGTCGCCTCGGTGATGAGCTTCGTGAAGTCGAAGGTCAGCGGTGACACCTACGACGGCGGCGAGAACAAGATCGTCCAGCTCTGAGCTGAGTCGGACCGCTTCGACACCGGCGTGCGC
>JBBQAB010000282.1:0-2051 GCA_038198385.1 Propionibacteriales bacterium | reverse complement strand
GTGACGGCTCCCAGCTCAGCCACTGGATGCTGCTGCCGCCGCTGCTGATCGCCGGGCTCGGCAACGGCGCGTTCATCGCTCCCAACGCCCAGTTCATCGTGGCCACGGTGGACCGGGCCGAGGCCGGTGCAGCGAGCGGGGTCGTCTCGACGATGCAGCGGATCGGCAGCGCCGTCGGCATCGCCATCATCGGGAGCGTCCTGTTCGGCTCGTTGACCATCACCGGCCGGACCCCGGCCGCCGTGGCCACCGGGTTCACCAGCAGCGCGGCCAACGCGATGGCACTCAGCGCCGCCTTCAGCGTGGCGGCCCTCCTCCTGGTCTTCACGCTCCCCCGCCGGATCAGCCGCGGCGGTCCCCCGCCTGCCGCGCAGGCCGAGGCAAACGCCGCCGACCCGCAGCCAGAAGCCGCAGCAACCCGGTAAGCGGGGCCCTCGGGCCGACTACGCGTGGGGCGAGCTGGATGACATCGCAACCTGGTTGACGGGTCGGGGGCCGCGGAGCCGAGACAACGGGCAGGATGACGCCCATGGGAATCTGGTCCGAACGGATCCTGCCGCGCTGCGTCGACCTGCTGCTCAGTGCACCAGATGTCGCTGAGCGCCGAGCACTGGTCTGCGCCGGGCTGACCGGTCGGGTGCTGGAGCTGGGTTTCGGGTCTGGTCTCAACCTGCCGCACTACCCCGCCGAGGTCACCGAGGTGCTGGCGGTCGAGCCGTCCGACCTGGCCATGGAGATCGCGGCGCCCCGGATCCGCGCCTTCGGTCGGCCGGTGCACCGGCTGGGCCTGGACGGCGCCCGGCTCGACCTGCCCGACGCGAGCGTTGACGCGGTCCTCTCCACCTACACCCTGTGCACCATTCCGGACACGGCCGCGGCCCTACGGGAGGTCGTACGCGTGCTTCGGCCGGCCGGGACCTTCCACTTCCTGGACCATGGTCGAGCCCCGGACGAGTCCGTACGCCGGTGGCAGCACCGGCTCAACCCGATCCAGCAGCGCTTCGCCGGTGGCTGCCGACTCGACGAACTGATCGACGAGCTTGTCAGCGACGCCGGACTGCAGATCGCCGAGCTGGCTACCGGCTACAGCCCCGGTATGCGCACGTCGGGATATCTCTACCGCGGCCTGGCCAGGCCCTCCGCCGGCCAGGTGCAGGCCCCCCCAGGGCCGAAAAGGGAATGACCGGAGTAGGAACGACCGGAGTAGTGACGACCGGAGTAGGAACGACTGGAGGCCGATCGACTGGAGGCCGATCGACTGGAGGCCGGGCCCATGCTCGCGGGACGTCTGTACGGGAGCGTCGGGCGGCAGAGAACGCCACCGTCAGCCAGCCCGGTCGTCTCCCCGGGCCGACACCGACCCGATTTGGCACAGCAGACGGGCCCCGCCCGACCCTCACGGCCGGGCGGGGCCTGTCGTCGTCCTGGGCTCGTTGGCGGGACGGTGCTCGCGCTCGTCTGACGCTGGGCTGGACTCAGTACCAGGTCATGGGGTTCACGACCGCGCCGTTCAGCCACATCATCAGGTGCAGGTGGCAGCCGGTCGAGAACCCGGTGGTCCCCACGTAGCCGATCACCTGGCCCTTGCTGACGTGCTGGCCGACGCTCACCGTGTAGCGGATGGCGTGGTTGTAGCCGGTGGTGACGTAGGTGCCGTCGACCATCCCATGGTCGATCATCAGCCGGTTGCCGTAGCCGGCGTTGTAGTAGCGCTCGGCTACCCGCCCGGCATACGGCGCCCGGATGGCGGCGCCGCACCCGGCGCCGAAGTCCGTGCCGTCGTGCAGCTTCCAGTAGTGCAGGACAGGGTGAAACCGCATCCCGTACGGCGAGGTGATCGGAGCCGACACCGGGTACGAGAAGCCGTGGGCCACGCTCGCGGTGCGCACGACCCGCGGCGGGGTGACGACCTGGGGCGCCGGCGCGGGGGCCGGGACCGAGGCCCGGCGGGCCGCCCGGGTGGCCACCCGGGTCGCCGTCCGGGCGGACCGGATCGCCGCATGGCTCTTGGACCTGGCGCTGCGAGCCGCCTGGGCGGCCTGAGCGGCCTG
>JBBQAB010000281.1:0-9671 GCA_038198385.1 Propionibacteriales bacterium | reverse complement strand
GCGCGGAGGCGGCGAGCGTGCGCGCGTTCCTGCAAGGGGGCCGAGCCGGTCGGGGGCTCCTCGAGCATCGGGTGCTGGAAGACGGCCGCCTGCTCCAGGCCGCCGGGCGGGCGGCGGACCGGCGCCGGGGAGGGTCCCGGTCGGCCTGGGCGTGCGGGCGGGCGCTGGAGGGGTCGAGTTGGTGCGGGCGGGCGCTGGAGGGGTCGAGTTGGTGCGGGCGGGCGCCGGGGTGGTGCGGGTGCGCGGGCTCAGCGTGCGGGATGACATCAGGTGGCTCCGGGAGGTCTCGTTGTGACAGGCCTCGCATGGGACGCAGCCGGACCCCCGCCCGGTTCCCCCCAGGCTGATGTTCCTGCGCGGGAGTAAGCGCCTCGGGCGGGTGGGACCGTGGGTCAGAGGTACATGCCCGAGCTGCCCCCGGCGCCCCCGGCGCCCGGCTCGGCCGGCTGGCCCGGGCTGCTGCCCGGAGGCAGCGCCCGGTGCGCCTGCTCCAGCTGGGCGCGGGCGGCCATCTGCTGGGCGAACAGCGCGGTCTGGATGCCGTGGAACAGACCCTCGAGCCACCCCACCAGCTGGGCCTGGGCGATGCGCAGCTCTGCGTCACTGGGCGTCACGTCGTCGGAGAAGGGGAGCGCGAGCCGCTCCAGCTCCTCGACCAGCTCCGGCGCCAGCCCGTCCTTGAGCTCGCTGACCGAGGTCTGGTGGATGGTGCGCATCCGGACACGGCTGGCGTCGTCGAGCGGAGCCGACTTCACCTCCACGAGCAGCTGCCGGATCATCGTCGCGATCCGCATCACCTTGGCCGGCTCCTCGACCATGTTGGTCACCGACGTCGCCGTGTCCGCCTCCTTCGGGTCTGCGTCGTCGGGCGGACCTTCAACCGCCATGGCGGTCGGGGTCACGACGTAGACCCGGCCGTCCTCGGTGGCCCCGGCGATCCCCTGGGGGGAGTCGGACTCGTCAGGGGCGGGGTGGGCGTCGCTGGTCATGGGAAGGATCCTAGGTCGGTGGGCCGAGCACCGCGGGCGGGCGTCGCGAACCGGTGCGCGGAAAACCGCGTGCCGAGTGTCGGAGGGTCGACCTACAGTAACGACGTCATGCACGACTTCCCGCCGATGGTTCCGGACTTCGACGTCGCGGCTGCGCCCCCCCTCCCCACGCACCGGGCCGCCGCGCGTTCTCGCGCGCGCCGCGGACGCTCCCGCCGCGACTTCGCCGACCCGGACACCCGTACGCCCGTCCGGTTCCTGGTCTGGCTGCTCACCCAGCAGGCGCCCCTGCTCGGTGTGGGGGCGCTGCTCGCGGTCCTGGAGTGGCTGCCGGGTGCGGTGGGACCGTACGTGGTGGGCCGGGTCGTCGACGACGGCATCGTCGCGCGGGACCTCGGTGCGGTCGGCCGGCTCAGCCTGGTCATGCTCGGGCTCGCGCTGGTCGGGGTGACCGCCGGGGTCGTGAGCCACACGTTCGTCGTCCGTGGCTGGCTCGTGGGGATGTACGGGCCGATGAAGCTGGTCACCCGCAAGACCGCCCAGCTCGGTCACGTGCTGCCGCAGCGGACCCCCACCGGTGAGGTGCTGAGCGTCTCCTCCAGCGACACCGACGAGTTCGGGGCCCTGACCGAGGTCATCTCCCGGTCGGCCGGAGCGGTCATCAGCTATCTGGTGGTGGCGGGGCTCGTCCTGACCACCTCGCCGCGACTGGGGCTCGTCGTCCTGGTCGCAGCCCCCCTGATCGTCGGCTTCTCGCTGCCGATGCTGCGCCCGCTGCAGCGTCGCGAGGAGGTCGAGCGCTCCCGCTCCTCGGACCTGACCTCGCTCGCCACCGATATCGTGGCCGGTCTGCGGATCCTGCGCGGCATCGGCGGGGAAGCCACCTTCGCCCGCAACTACGCCGCCCAGTCCCAGTCCACCCGGTGGGCCGGGGTCGGCGCCGGGGTCTGGCAGGCGGGGATCGACGCCCTGAGCGTCGGGCTGGCCGGGCTTTTCCTGGTCAGCCTGACCTGGCTGGGCGCCCGCGAGGTGCTGGCCGGCCGGCTCAGCGTCGGGGAGCTGGTCAGCTTCTTCGGCTACGCCGTCTTCATGGTCTGGCCGATCCAGACGCTGTTCGAGCTGGTCCAGAAGTGGATCCGGTCGGTGGTGTCGGCCCGCAAGGCGGTGCTGGTGCTGGGTCAGCAGCCGCCGTGGCGCCCGTCCCACCGGCCGGCCCCGCTGCCGGTCGACGCCGAGCTGCACGACGAGGCGTCCGGCTTCGTCGCCCGGCCCGGTGAGCTGACGGTCGTGGTCTCGGCCCTGCCCGATGACTCGGCGGCGCTGGCCGACCGGCTGGGCCGCGATCTGCCGGCCGAGACCGAGCCCCTCAGCCTTGCCGTCGCCGACGGGCTCCGGGGTCGGGCCGCCCGCCGGGCCCGGGTGGAGCAGGACCGGGTCCGACGAGACCGGGCCGCCCGCGAGCGGGCCCTGGGTGAGCGCGCATGGGGGGTGACGTGGGGCGGGGTCGACCTGTCCCGCTTCGACCTGACCGAGCTGCGCTCCCACGTCGTCGTCTCCGACAGCGCGAGCCAGGTCTTCGCCGGCACCCTCCAGACCGCGATCGACCCGCACGGTCGACTCAGCCGCGAGCAGGCGGAGGCGGCGCTGCACACCGCCGCGGGTGAAGACGTCTTCACCGCCCTGGCCGGCGGCTGGCAGGGCCGGATCGACGAGCGCGGCCGGGGCCTCTCGGGCGGCCAGCGACAGCGGGTGGTGCTGGCCCGGGTGCTGGGCCTGGACCCCGAGGTCTTGGTCCTGGTCGAGCCCACCTCCGCCGTGGACGCCCACACCGAGGCCCTGGTCGCCGCCCGGCTGGCCGCGGCCCGGCGGGGCCGGACGACCGTGGTCACCACGGTCTCGCCGCTGCTGCTGCACCACGCCGACCGGGTGGCCCTGCTCGTGCAGGGGCGGGTGGCGGCGGTCGGGCGGCATGAGGAATTGCTGGTCGACAGTCCGGACTACCGCCGCGTCGTGGCCCGCTCGATGGAGGACGGCGATGAGTGAGCCGTACGGCACCGCGACGCTGTCGAACCCCGACCCGGATCCGGGCGAGGCTGCGGTCTCGGGTCCCGACGGCTGGCGGCTGGACTCGGCTGCCACCTGGCGGACCGGCCCGACGCCGCCCGCCGTCCCGGCGTGCCTGTTCCCGTCCCGCAGCGGCCCGCCGCGGCGACGGCTGGCGGCCTGGCGTCAGCGGCACCGCGACCGCGAGGGCCGGGCCCGGTCGTTCTTCGTCGCCTCGCAGCGTCCCGAGCGGGCGCTGCCGGTGGCCGACCGGCGCGCGGTCGGGCTGTTCTTCCTCGACCTGGCCCGCTCCCGTCGGCTGGTCGTGACGGCGTTGCTCGTCCTGCACGCGCTGGCCGCGGTGGCCGGTCTGGTCGTACCCCGGATCCTCGGCCACCTGGTGGACCGGACGACCACATCCGGACTCCGGGTCGACGCCCTCGACGGGCTGGCCCTGGCGGTGGCCGGGGTGGTGCTGCTGCAGGCCGGGCTGACCTTCCTGGCCCTGCGGACCTCGGTCTACCTGGGCCAGGACCTGCTGGCCCAGGCCCGGGAGTACGTGGTCGAGACCGTGCTGCGGCTGCCGCTGGGCCGGGTCGAGAGTGCCGGCAGCGGTGACCTCGTCACCCGGGTCACCCGCGACGTCAGCACCATGAGCCAGAGCGTGCGCTACGGGCTGCCCGAGGCGGTCGTGGCCGGGTTCACCGCTGTGCTCACCGTCGCGGCCATGCTCCTCAACTCCCCGTTGCTGACCCTGCCGCTGCTCGTGACGACCCCGATCCTGGTCGTCTCGGTGCTGCGCTACCTGCGGCGCGCTCCGGCGGGCTACATCACCGAGGGCGGCACCTACTCCCAGATCAACACCACCCTCACCGAGACCGTTGAGGGGGCGCGGACGGTGGAGGCGCTGGGGCTGCAGCAGGCCCGGATCGGGCACGGGGACGACGACATCGCGGTCTCGGCCCAGGCCGAGCGCTACACCATGACGCTGCGCAACCTGCTGTTCGGCTGGCTGGGGCTGGCCTTCGACACCCCGCTGGTGATGGTGCTGCTGCTCGGTGGCTACGGCTATCTGCAGGGCTGGGTCTCGCTGGGGCAGGTCACCGCCGCCACCCTCTACGTGCAGGCCCGGGTCGAGCCGCTGCAGCGGCTGATCCGCAACGTCGACCGGCTGCAGGTGGGCATCGCCTCGACCAGCCGGCTGCTCGGGATCGCCGCGGTCCCGCCCGACCGGGAGACCGGGGACGACCGGCCTGCGGGCGACCTCCTCACCGGGGCTGACCTGCGCTTCGCCTACCGGGAGGGCCGCGACGTGCTGCACGGTGTCGACCTGGCGCTGCGGCCGGGCGAACGGCTGGCCGTCGTGGGACCGAGCGGGTCGGGCAAGTCGACGCTGGGACGGCTGCTGGCCGGGATCAACGCCCCGCGTACGGGGTCGGTCACCGTCGGCGGGGTCGAGCTGACCCGGCTGCCCCTCGACGTCCTGCGGACCCAGGTCGCCCTGGTCACCCAGGAGCACCACGTCTTCGTCGGGACCGTCCGGGACAACATCGTGCTGGCCCGGGAGGGCTCTCCCGACGAGGTCGTCGTGGCGGCCCTGCGGACGGTCGACGCCTGGGAGTGGGTCCAGCGGCTGCCCGACCAGCTGGGGACGGTGCTCGGGGCCGGTCAGCAGAAGCTGACCCCGGCCCAGGCCCAGCAGATCGCCCTGGCGCGACTGGTGGTCGCCGACCCGCACACGCTGGTCCTGGACGAGGCGACCTCGCTGATCGACCCGCGGACGGCCCGGCACCTGGAGGGCTCGATGGCCGCACTGCTGGCCGACCGGACGGTCGTGGCCATCGCCCACCGGCTGCACACCGCCCACGACGCCGACCGGATCGCGGTCGTCATCGACGGCCGGATCGCCGAGCTCGGTAGCCATCAGGAGCTGGTGGCGGCCGACGGGGAGTACGCCCGGCTCTGGTCGGCCTGGACCTCCTGAGGTTGCTGTCGTCGGGCAGGCCCGGCTGTCCGCCGGCGGCAGCTGGGAGCCGCAAGCCGGGAGCGGGGAGCGGGGGCCAGAGGGTCAGACCTGGAGGACGATCTTGCCGGTGTGCTCGCCGGACTCCAGACGGGCGTGGGCGGCGGCGGCCTCAGCCAACGGGAACACCGCGAGCTGGGTGGCCCGGATGGTGCCGTCGGCGAGCAGCGGCCAGATCGACTGGACCACGCCGCGGCAGATGGCCGCCTTCTCCTCGACCGGTCGGGCCCGCAGCGAGGTGGCGGTGACCCAGGCACGCTTGGCCATCAGCGCACCCAGGTTGAGCTCGGCGTTGACCCCGCCCTGCAGACCGATCACGACGAGCCGGGCCTCGGGGGCCATCAGGTCGACGTGCAGACCGAGATACTTCGCGCCCATGTTGTCGAGGACGACGTCGACCCCGCGACCGTCGGTGGCCTCGCGGACAGCGGCGGCCCAGTCGTCCCGGTAGGACAGCGCGTGGTCGGCCCCGAGGTCCCGGCAGTAGTCGACCTTGTCGGCACGGCCGGCGGTGGAGATGACGGTCGCGCCCAGGCTCTTGGCGTACTGGATGGCGAAGGAGCCGATGCCGCCGGCGCCGCCGTGCACCAGGAAGACCTCGCCCGCCCGCAGCCGGGCGGCCTCGAGGTTGGAGAAGACGGTGGCAGCCACCTCGATCACGCCGCCCGCAGCCACCAGGTCGAACCCGGGCGGCACGGGGACGACCTGCCCCGCTGGCACCGCGACGTACTCGGCGTAGCCACCGCCGGCCAGCAGGGCCACGCACTCCTGACCCACCTCGTGGTCCCTCACGTCCGAGCCTACGGCGGCCACCTCACCGGAGACCTCGAGACCGATGATGTCGCTGGCCCCGCGCGGGGGCGGATAGTGCCCCTGTCGCTGCATCAGGTCGGCGCGGTTGACCCCGGCACCTCGCACCCGGACCAGCACCTCCGACGGTCCCGGCGTGGGGGTGTCCACCTCGGTGAGCTGGAGGACTTCGGGGGCACCGGACTCGCGGGCGACGACGGCTTTCACGCTGGTCAGCCTGCCACAGCCGCGAAGGGGGTCGGCTAGGCTCTGGGTGCCCGACCGGCCCGCTGACCCGGGTCACGGCGGGGCGAGGTCGCATAGTGGACTAGTGCAGGCGCCTTGAAAGCGCCCGACCGGGAGACCGTTCCGTGGGTTCGAATCCCACCCTCGCCGCACACGTGGGCGCGCCCGGGGCGGCGCGGCCAGCAGCTCGTTCTGCACCGGGGCGATGGGCCACACGGTGTCGCTCCACCGGGCGGCAGCACCCCCGGGGGCAGCGAGCAGCAAGACAGGTCTGGTCGGCGGGACGTGCTCCGGTGGGTGGTGTCGTGTGCCGGCCCCGGAAGCACCTCACGTACGAGACGACCGCGCTGGCCGGCTCCACCGAGACCGAGCAGCTCCACTGTGTCGGGGGTGGGTGTTGGGCCGACGGCCTTCTCCGGGTCCGCACCCGGTCCCCTCGCTGGTGGCGAGGGGACCGCGGCCGGCTCGGTAGGGTGCTGAGGTGACCTCGACCGCCCCAGGAGACCCCGGCCAGCGCTTCGTGCTGAGCGCGAAGCCCCCCGTACGGGCCCTGGCCATCGCGTCCGCGGCCACCCTGGTGGGGGCGCTGCTGCTGGTGCTGTCCGGCGTCTGGGGCCTCCCGGTAGCCATCACGGTGATCGGCGTGGTCGTGCTGGTGGCCGGGGTGGCCCTGCTGCTGTCCGCGGTGCTCCTGGTGGCCCGGCTGCGGACCACCCTGACCCTGGGGGCCGAGCAGATCACCATCGTGCGGGGCGGGGACACCGTCGCCCTGCCGTGGTCGCAGGTGGCGGGGGTCTCGCTCCGCGGGGCCCGCCTGACCCTGACCGGCAAGGACGGGGCGCCCGGGGCCAGCGTGCTCAACCCGCGTTCCAGCGCGAACCCCGTCTTCCTGTCCCTGCTGACCGCGATCCAGCAGCGACTGGACGCCGACCGGGGCTACTCGCCCCTGCTCTGACCCGTACGGCTCACTCGGGCCAGGCGTACGGCAGGAACTTCCCGTCGAAGGTGACCACCACGTGCTGGGCGCCGTCGTGCTCGGTCCGGCCCACGTCGAGCCTGAAGTTGATCGCACTCATGATCCCGTCCCCGAACTCCTCGTGGATGATCTCCTTGAGGGCGGGCCCGTAGACCTGGAGCGCCTCGTAGAACCGGTAGATCGTCGGGTCCGTGGGCACGGCGGTGGGCAGTCCGCCACGGTAAGGGACCGTGGCCAGGATGGCAGCGGCCGGCTCGGGCAGGTCAAGGACCTCGGCAATGACGGCAGCGTCCTCGGGGGTGAACGGATGCTGCCCGAGCAGGGCGGCGGTCGTCCAGACCACGGGCCGGTTGATGCGCTCGGCCAGGTCGTGCCAGCTGAGGCCCTGGGCGATCCGGGCGGCGGTGATGGCCTGGGTGACGTCGTCACGGTTCATGGCCCGAGCCTAGCCAGCGGGGTCGGGGCCGGTGCGGGGGCGGTTCGAGGCCGGGTTCGGGGTCGGGGCTCGGCTCAGCCGGTGTAGGGGCGCGCGGTGGCGGCGACCTGCGGGTCGTAGGCGCAGGAGTCGTTCACGTCCTCGCTCACCGCGGTCCGGCTCGGCGCGCTGGGCTTCTTGCTCGTCGCCGGCGCAGGGGACTTCGACGGGCTGGCCTTGGTCTCCCCGAGGGCATCCTTGACCTGCTGGCGCATCAGCGGGAAGTTGGGCCGCGGGCTGAGGAACCCGTTGACGCTGTGCTTGAACACGATGCTGCGGACGTTGCCGTCCTTGACCCGCAGGCTCAGGTCCACCATCAGCGGCAGCACCTCCTGCGGCATGTCGGTGTAGACGATCTGCTTGCCGGCCTTGGCGATGTCCTCGTAGCGCGACAGCATGTTGGCCGGGTTGGCCTGCTTGATGATCGCGTTGATGACGCAGCGCTGCCGGTCCATCCGGTGGAAGTCGTCGGACCCGTAGCGGCCCCGGGCGTACCAGAGGGCGTCGCGCCCGTTCAGGTGCTGCTGGGGGCCCGGCTTGAGAAATTCCTTCGGCGGGATGTGCAGGTCGGTGTTGCCGCCGATCGGGATGTAGGTGTTGATGTTCACCGTGATGCCGCCGAGGGCGTTGATCATCTGCGCGAACCCCTGCAGGTTGATCAGCAGGTAGTAGTCGACCTGGAGCCCGAGCGCGGCGCCCACGGACAGCTTGAGCGCGTCGGCACCGAGGTCGTCGGTCTCGCCGAGGACGTTCTTGGGCACGGTGCGCGGGACGTTGTCGTACATCGCGTTGAGGAAGTACTCCGCGTTGTTGCCGTCGCCGTTGGTGAACCCCTTCGGGTAGTAGCGCCGCAGCGGTGAGTCGGTCGGGAAGGGCATCCGGCCGGTGTTGCGGGGCAGGCTGAACAGGGTCGTGTTGCCGGTGTGGGTGTCGATGCTGGCCAGGATGACGGTGTCGGTCCGGGTGCCCGTACGCCCCGGTCCCGCGTCGCCGCCGAGCAGCAGCACGTTCAGCCGGGGCTTGCCGGCCCACGGGTCCTGCGCCTGGGTCTGGCCCTTGGTCGCCTTGGGGATGTCCAGGGTCGGTCGCGTGGCGCTCCGGGTGTCCTTCTCGCTCTTGAACACCGCGCCCAGGGAACCGGCGGTGTCGTAGCTGTAGCGGGCGGCCACCGCCATCGGGGCGGCCACGGCGAAGGCGAGCACCCCGACCAGGACACCGCCGACGACCCGCTGGCCCCGGGTCGGTCGCCCGCGCAGGCTCAGGTGGGTGGCGATGACGACCCCGACCCAGGCGACCGCGAGGATGACCAGAGCGACGGCCAGACCGTTGAGGAAGGAGGGTCGCAGCGCGATCCCGATCAGCCCCTGGAGGTCGACGGCGGCCCAGGTGCCGACGGTCGAGAGCAGCGCCACGAACAGACCGAGCACGACGGCGCCGACCGCCCGGCGGCGGGCCAGGATGAGGCCCAGGCCGGGGATGACGGTGCCGACGACGGTGAGCAGAGCCGTACGCCGGAAGTCGTCCTCGGGAGCCAGCACCCGCGCTCCGGTCGGGGTCGGCTCCCGCGGGGGGAGGTCCCAGCTCCACGAGCCGTCGCGGGCGGATCCCGGGTCGGGCGTGGGCTTGGACAAATAGGTGCTCCCGTCAGGTCTTACCGGCGGCAAACTGCGACTACTCTACGTCGTCGCTCGTACGCCCTCCCATCATCGCGGGTCCGATCGCTCGGCGGTGCGGTTCCAGGCTTTTGCCTCGCGTCGCCTCCGGTCTGTAGTCTTGCCCGCGTTCCGCCTCGGCGGAGTCACTGTTGGAGGCGTCGCCTAGTCCGGTCTATGGCGCCCGCCTGCTAAGCGGGTTGAGGGTTCATCGCCTTCTCGCGGGTTCAAATCCCGCCACCTCCGCCAGATCGTCGCTCGGGGCCACCGTGGCTGAGGACGAGTGGCTGACGTCACGTCGCCGCCGGCCGCTTGAGACCGGGGCCGGTGGTGACGAAGCGCAGGAACGTGGTCCAGTCCGCCGGTCCCTGGGCGTGACCGCCCGGGCGCAGTGAGAAGCCGATCCGCCCGGGAAGGAGCGTGCCCGGTCCGGGCAGCTCGACCGGTTGACCGGCCCAGTCACACGCGCCGAGCAGCT
>JBBQAB010000280.1:0-5579 GCA_038198385.1 Propionibacteriales bacterium | reverse complement strand
TTCCGGGGTCGGGAGCAGTCCCGTCCGGAGCTGGGCTACAACCTGCTGAAGAAGCTGGCCGCCGACGTCGAGGAGTTCGGCTTCGTCTAGTCAACCCCGAAGCCGGACGGCCGCGCCACGTGGATGGTGCTGGGTCCGCACAAGAAGAAGACCGAGGCCCGCGCCGAGGTTCGGGCCGAGCGGGACCGTCGCGCCGCCGAGCGACAGGCCGAGACCGACGCCGAGCAGGCCGAGCTGGCCGACCACCGGGCGCAGGTCGCGGCCCAGCCGGTCACCCCGCGTCGCCGTGGCCCGGCCGACAACCTCGACCCCGACGTCGAGATCTAGACCCACCCGAACGCACACCCGATAGGCCCGTCCGGAGCAGCACCACCGGACGGGAAGACAGATCAGCCCCGTGCGCCAGGTACGGGCAGGAAATGGAGCGGCATCATGCCGAAGATGAAGACGCACTCCGGTGCCAAGAAGCGTTTCCGGTTCACGGGGACGGGCAAGCTCATGCACCGCAAGGCGGGCAAGATGCACCTGAACGAGCACAAGGCGAGCAGCCGCACGCGGCGTCTCACTGGCGACGCCGTGCTTCAGCCGGGCGACGCAGCCAAGGCCAAGAAGCTGCTCGGCAAGCGTTCCTGAACCCCACAAGCACCGCAGAAACAAAGGAGTAACCCATGGCACGCGTCAAGCGCTCAGTCAACGCGCAGAAGAAGCGCCGCGAGATTCTTGAGCAGGCGTCCGGCTACCGGGGTCAGCGTTCGCGTCTGTACCGCAAGGCCAAAGAGCAGGTCACCCACTCGCTCGTCTACGCCTACCGTGACCGTCGCGCCCGCAAGGGTGACTTCCGCAAGCTCTGGATCCAGCGGATCAACGCCGCTGCCCGTGCGGAAGGCATGACCTACAACCGCTTCATCTCCGGCCTGAAGGCCGCCGACATCGAGGTGGACCGCAAGATCCTGGCCGACCTCGCCGTCACCGACCCCACCGCGTTCACCGCGCTGGTCGACCTGGCCAAGGCGCACGCCCCGGCCGCTGACACCGCCGCTGCCTGACCGGCGGTCGGTGATCCCGATCGAGCCGACCGGACTCGTCCCTGCCACGCAGAAAGAGCTCCGGTCGGCTCGTCGTGTGCTACGGCGCAAGGTCCGGGCCGAGAGCGGCACCTTCCTCGCCGAAGGTCCTCAGGCGGTCCGCGAGGCGCTCCGCCCGCCCGGCTGGGTGCGCACCCTCTTCCTGGTCGCCGAGGCGCTGGACCGCCATCCTGAGCTGGTCGGCTCGGCCGTCGAGCACGGAGTAGCCGTACGCCTCGTCTCCGACCGCTACCTCGGCTCGCTCTCGGACGCGGTCAGCCCGCAGGGCGTGGTCGCAGTCTGCGACCAGCTCGACGTGCCGCTGACGGCCGCCCTCGGGGAGGCACCCCGGCTGGTCGTCTGCTGCGCCCAGGTCCGTGACCCCGGCAACGCGGGCACGGTGATTCGTTGTGCGGACGCCTTCGGGGCCGACGCCGTCGTGCTCAGCGCCGGGTCGGTCGACGCCTACAACGCCAAGACGGTCCGCGCGAGCGTAGGCAGCCTGTTCCACCTCCCGGTCAGCCTGGGGGCGGGGCTGCCCGAGATCGTGGCGGCCGCTCACGCCGCCGGCCTGGAGGTCCTGGCCGCCGACGCCAGCGGGAGCTCCGACGTGGCCGAGCTGTCGGCGGCCGGTGAGCTGGCGGGTCCGACGATGTGGCTGCTGGGCAACGAGGCCTGGGGTCTGCCGCCCGAGCACGCCGCCCTCGCCGACCGGGTCGTCCGCGTCCCCCTGTACGGCGCGGCGGAGAGCCTGAACCTGTCCACCGCCGCGGCCGTCTGTCTGTACGCCTCGGCCACCGCCCAGCGCGCCGGGACCACCAGGAGCTGACCGGTCCGGGTCGCACCGACCCGTCGGTCCAGCCCGCAAACCGGTTGGTCAGCGGCGGTGCGGGCTTCCTAGACTGTCCGGGTTGCCGGGTCGACCCGGTGACCATCCAGCCGCAGAGGGGAGCCCATGTCCGGGCCGAACAAGAGCTATGACCCCGTTCAGGTCACGCCCCTGAACGCCGACCACGTCGAGGCGATGGTGGCGGAGGCCCTCGCGGCCTTCGCCGCCGCGACCTCGGTGGCCGAGCTCAAGACCGCCCGGCTGGCCCACGCCGCCGACCGCTCCCCGATCGCCCTGGCCAACCGGGAGATCGGCGCGCTGCCGCCGCAGGCCCGCAAGGACGCCGGGGCCCGCATCGGACGTGCCCGGGGTGCCATCAACCAGGCCCTGAGGGCGCGGGAGGCCGACATCTCCGCGGCGGAGCTCGAGCAGACCCTGGCCGCGGAGCGGGTGGACGTGACCCTGCCCGTACGCCGTCAGCCCGAGGGCGCGGTCCACCCCATCACCGGCCTGATGAACCTGATGGAGGACGTCTTCGTCGCCATGGGGTGGGAGGTGGCCGAGGGCCCCGAGCTGGAGGCCGAGTGGCTCAACTTCGACGCTCTCAACCTGGGTCCCGACCACCCGGCCCGGACCACCGCCGACACCCTGTTCGTGGCCCCGGAGAGCGCGGGCCTGCTGATGCGGACCCACACCTCGCCGGTGCAGGCGCGGACGATGCTGACCCGCGAGCCCCCGATCTACGTCGTCTGCCCGGGCAAGGTCTACCGGGCCGACGAGTTCGACGCGACCCACGTCCCGGTCTTCCACCAGATCGAGGGCCTGTGCATCGACAAGGGCATCACCATGGGGCACCTGCGCGGCACCCTGGACCACTTCGCCCGGGCGATGTTCGGCGACACCCGGACCCGGATGCGGCCGAACTACTTCCCCTTCACCGAGCCGTCGGCCGAGGTCGACCTGCAGTGCTTCGTCTGCCACGGCGACTCCGTCGGCAACCCCGACCGACCGTGCCGGACCTGTCGCAGCGAGGGCTGGATCGAGTGGGGCGGCTGCGGTGTGGTCAACCCGCGGGTGCTGCGCGCCTGCGGTCTCGACCCCGAGGTCTACTCGGGCTTCGCCTTCGGCATGGGAGTTGAACGCACGCTGATGTTCCGCAACAACGCCGAGGACATGCGCGACATGATCGAGGGCGACATCCGCTTCTCCCGCTCCCTGGTCGGAGGGGCCCGATGAGGGCGCCGCTGTCCTGGCTGCTGGAGTACGTCGACCTGCCGGAGGGGATGACCGGTCGGGCGCTCGGCGAGGTGCTGGTCCGCGCCGGGCTGGAGGTCGAGACCGTCGAGCTGGCCGGCGGCGAT
The DNA here is from genome assembly GCA_038198385.1 of Propionibacteriales bacterium. Classification (GTDB taxonomy): domain Bacteria; phylum Actinomycetota; class Actinomycetes; order Propionibacteriales; family Propionibacteriaceae; genus Microlunatus. The sequence continues at coordinate 2,325 of JBBQAB010000280.1, read as the reverse complement.
GTGACCGGACCGGTGGTGCTCGGCCGGGTGCTGTCGCTGGTCCCCGAGCAGCACTCCAACGGCAAGACCGTCCGCTACTGCCGCGTCGACGTGGGCGAGCACAACGACCCCGCCCCCGGGGGCTCCGACGAGCCGGCTTCCCGCGGGATCGTGTGCGGGGCCTCCAACTTCGCCGTCGGCGACCTGGTCGTCGTCGCTCTCCCGGGGTCAGTGCTGCCGGGCGACTTCGCCATCGCGGCCCGCAAGACCTACGGCCACCTCTCCGACGGGATGATCTGCTCGGCCCGCGAGCTCGGGCTGGGCGAGGACCACGACGGGATCGTGGTCCTCGAGGACCCGGCCCTGATGCCGGGCGAGGACGCCGCCGCGGCGCTGGGCCTGCGCGACGAGGTGCTCGACATCGCCGTCACCCCCGACCGGGGGTACTGCCTGTCCATCCGCGGGCTGGCCCGCGAAGCGGCCCAGGCGCTGGAGGTCCGGTTCCGCGACCCGGTCGACCGGGGTGTCCCGGCGCAGACCGACGCCGGCTACCCCGTACGCCTGGAGTCGGTGGCCTGCCTGGTCTTCGTGGCCGTCGGGGTCATCGGCATCGACCCGGCCGCGACCAGTCCGCGCTGGCTGGCCCGCCGGGTCCAGCTCGCCGGCATGCGACCCATCTCGCTGGTCGTCGACATCACCAACTACGTGATGCTGGAGACCGGTCAGCCGCTGCACGCCTACGACGCCGACCAGCTGTCCGGGCCGATCGTGGTCCGCACCGCCGGGGTGGGGGAGAAGCTCACGACCCTCGACGGCACGGTCCGCGACCTGGACGCCTCCGACCTGCTGATCACCGACGACTCCGGGCCCATCGGCCTGGCCGGCGTGATGGGCGGGGAGTCGACCGAGCTGTCGGCCACGACCACCTCGGTCGTGGTCGAGGGCGCCTGCTTCGACGCCATGACCCTGGCCCGGACCTCGCGGCGGCACAAGCTGTCCTCGGAGGCCTCCCGGCGCTTCGAGCGCGGGGTCGACCCGGCCGCCGGGTACGCCGCCGCCCACCGCGTCGCTGCGCTGCTCGTCGAGCTGGCGGGCGGCACCCTGGTCGCGGCGGAGACCGTACGCGGTGTCGTGCCGCCCAGCCCGACCCAGACCATCCCGGTCACCCTGCCCGCCCAGATCCTGGGTGCCGATCTCGACCCCGCAGGCGTGGCCGGGCTGATCGAGCGCACCGGGGCCTCGGTTGCCTCGTCGGGGGACACCCTGCAGATCACCCCGCCGACCTGGCGGCCGGACCTGCGTGACCCGTACGACTACGTCGAGGAGGTCGGCCGGATCATCGGCCTCGATACCATCGACGCCGTGGTGCCCCGCGCCCCGGTCGGTCGGGGCCTGACCGCTCGGCAGCGGGCCCGCCGCACGGTCGGCCAGGCGCTGGCCGTGGCCGGCTTCGTCGAGGTGCTGAGCTTCCCGTTCGGCGCGAGCGAGGACCTGGACAAGATGGGGGTGGCCGCCGACGACCGGCGTCGCCGTCAGGTCAAGCTCCTGAACCCGCTGTCCGACACCAGCCCCTATCTGCGCACCACGGTGCTGCCGGGGCTCTTCGCCGCGGTGGCTCGCAACACCAGCCGCAGCAACGACGACCTGGCCCTCTTCGAGGCGGGCTCGGTCTTCTTCGCCGAGCAGCCCGCCCTGGCCGCACCGCGGCCCGGCGTAGACGCCCGGCCCGACGACAGCGTGCTGGCCGCCATGAACGACGCCCTGGGGGACCAGCCCCGGCACCTCGCCGCCGTCCTCACCGGAGCGTGGCAGCCCGCCGGATGGGACGGCCCGGCCCGTCGGGCCGGCTGGGAGGAGGCTTTCGGGCTAGCTGACGTCGTGGCCACCGCCGTGGGTGTACGCCTGGCCCGCCGCAGCGTCCAGCAGGCACCGTGGCACCCGGGCCGCGGCGCCGAGCTGACCGTGGCGGGCAGCGACGTCGTCATCGGGTACGCGGGCGAGCTGCACCCGAGCGTCTGCACCGCCTTCGGTCTGCCGGCCCGCACGTGCGCGGTCGAGCTGGACTTCGACGTCCTGGTCGCCGCCGCGCCGGGGGTCGGCGAGGTTGCCGCCGTGTCCCCGTTCCCGGTGGTCAAGGAGGACGTGGCCCTGATCGTGGCCGAGGACGTTCCCGCGGCCCAGGTGGAGCGGGCCCTGCGGCAGGGAGCCGGACCACTGCTGGAGTCGGCGGAGCTCTTCGACCTCTACACCGGCCCGCAGGCGGGGGAGGGCCGCAAGTCGCTGGCCTTCGCCCTCCGCTTCCGCGCCGCCGACCGGACCCTCACCGACGCCGAGGCCGGCCAGGCC
>JBBQAB010000279.1:0-4718 GCA_038198385.1 Propionibacteriales bacterium | reverse complement strand
CGGCCCTGCTGCGGCCCGGCCGCTTCGACCGCCAGATTGCCGTCGACGCACCCGACATGAAGGGTCGGTTCGCGATCCTGAAGGTGCACGCCGAGGGCAAGCCGATGGCCCCCGACGTCGACCTGGAGGGCGTGGCCCGCCGGACACCCGGCTTCACCGGAGCCGACCTGGCCAACGTGCTGAACGAGGCGGCGCTGCTGACCGCCCGCAAGAGCGACCGGATCATCTCCAACGACTACCTCGACGAGGCCATCGACCGCGTCATTGCCGGCCCGCAGAAGCGCAGCCGCCTGATGAACGAGAAGGAGAAGCTGGTCACGGCCTACCACGAGGGTGGCCACGCCCTGGTCGCCGCGGCCCTGCCCGGCACCGACCCCGTGCAGAAGGTGACGATCCTGCCCCGCGGCCGGGCCCTGGGCTACACGATGGTGCTGCCCGAGAACGACAAGTACTCCAACACCCGCGCCGAACTGCTCGACCAGCTGGCCTACATGATGGGCGGCCGGGCCGCCGAGGAGCTCGTCTTCCACGATCCGACCACCGGGGCCAGCAACGACATCGAGAAGGCCACCAACGTGGCCCGGGCCATGGTCACGCAGTACGGCATGACCGACCGGCTGGGCGCGGTCAAGCTCGGCTCCGGTGAGTCCGAGCCCTTCATGGGCCGCGACATGGGCCACGGCCGGGAGTACTCCGAGGACGTCGCCGCGATCGTGGACGAAGAGGTCTCCAAGCTGATCGGCAACGCCCACCAGGAGGCGTTCGACATCCTGACCGCCAACCGCGACGTGCTCGACGACTTGGTGCGGGCGCTGTTCGAGAACGAGACCCTGGACCGGGCCGAGGTCGCGGCGGTCTTCCAGCCGCTGCGGCTGTGGCCCAAGCGCCCGGCCTGGACGGGTTCGGACCTGCGGGTGCCCTCCGCCCTCCCCCCGGTGTTGCCGCCGCCGCCCTCGCGCAACGGCACCAACGGTCACACCAACGGCCACAGCCCCGCCCTGCCGGCCGGGGACAGTTTCCCCGCCGGTGGCGCCCCGGTGCCCCCGGGCCACAGCGCGGTGCCGCCACAGCTGCCGGGCGGCGACGGGGCCGGCCAGGGCCCGCGGGGCCCCGGCATCACCGATGCGCCGCAGCCGCCCCGAGGACCCGACTTCCGATGAGCGAGGTGGGGGTCGAGGAGGCCGCGCCGGTCACGGTGCCACCCTTCGACCACGACCGGGTGGTCGCGGCCGTCCGGGAGATCCTGATCGGCATTGGCGAGGACCCCGACCGTGACGGCCTGGTCGACACCCCCGAGCGGGTGGCCCGGTCGTACGCCGAGATGTTCCAGGGGCTCCGGCAGAACCCCGAGGACGTGTTGGTCACGACTTTCGACCTCGGCTACGACGAGTTCGTCCTGGTCAAGGACATCGAGGTGTGGAGCAGCTGTGAGCACCACCTCGTGCCCTTCACCGGGGTCGCCCACGTGGGCTACATCCCCAGCCCCGAGGGTCGGATCACCGGGCTCAGCAAGGTCGCCCGGCTGGTGGACCTCTACGCGAAGCGCCCCCAGGTCCAGGAGCGGCTGACCATGCAGATCGCCGACGCCATGGTGCGCCTGCTGCAGCCGCGCGGGGTGATCGTGGTGATCGAGTGCGAACACCTCTGCATGACCATGCGCGGGGTGCGCAAGCCCGGTTCCAAGACCATCACCAGCGCCGTACGCGGCCACCTGCGCAACGCGGCCACCCGGGCCGAAGCGATGGGCCTCATCACCAGCTGATCACTCCGGCTCCGCTCACCCACGACGCAGGCGTCACCAACCGGTCGGGTCAGCCCAGCTAGCGGACCGAGGCCTTGCTGGCCGACCAGGTGTTGCAGCGACCGAAGTCCCCGGAGTCCAGGCCGCGGAACAGCCAGCGCACCTGGGCGGAGCTGGTGCCGTGGTCGGGCTTGCGGCTCGACGGCGGATCCTCGTCCCCGGTGTAGCTGTGCCAGGTGCGGAGCTCGGACCGGTCGGCAGCGGAGAGCCGCAGCGATCGGCTCACCTGGTGGAGGAAGACACCCTCGAAGCACTGCGCCTGGAGCTCCAGGCGGCGGCTCAGCAGGTAGCGCGCGCCCGCGGTCCTGCTGCCGTAGTAGAGCACCCCGTAGTTCCGGATCAACCCGGACTCGTACTGCAGGTGGTGGCCGAACTCGTGCGCGGCTAGCCCGACGTAGCCCAGTCGGGCGAAGGTGTAGGCCTCGTCGCCGCCGTCGACGGTGTTGGGCCAGTAGAGGGTGCGGGTTCCCGAGCAGTAGTAGGCCGGTGAGCCGGACTGGCTGTAGGTCCCACAGGGCGTCTTGACCGTCTTGCCGTACGCGGTCACCTTCGGCGTGCTCGTGGTGAACCCGACGGTGGTCAGGGGCGCGTCGAACACCTTGTTCAGGCAGCCGGTGACGGTCCTCAGGTAGGGGGCGAGCTGGGAGTTCTTCAGCGGTGGCTTCGGCCGTCGCACCGAGACCCGGCAGGAGACGCGACGCTTGCCCAGGTCGATGCCGTAGAGAGTGTTCCGGGTCAGGCTGCGGTCGGGCAGGGGCTTCGGCGGTGTCGTCGACGGCTGCGGGCCGGGGCCGGTCGAGGCCGAGCTGGACGGGGTCGGGCTGGGTGTGTCGGAGGCGGACGGGACCAGGGTGACGCTGGGCGCGCCGCGCCGGGTGGGCAGCACGCTGGCCGAGGGCAGCGGTTCGGTCGAGGAGGCGCCCCCGGCCGCGGCGGACGGCCCGGCCGAGCGGCTCATCCGGTACACCGCCACCGCGCCGACCGACAGCATCAGGGCCAGCAACAGGCCGGCGCCCACCGTCACGGCCCGGGCGAGCGGACTGGTCCCCGACGCGGCCCGGCGGCCGGGGCGTCCCGGCGGCTGAATCGGGCCCGGAGGTGGAAGCGACACGCGTTCGAGCATAGGTCGGGACCGGGTCCTCGGCAGGCGTCCCGCGGATCTCACCCGCCGGCCCGCGGCCGCGGGCCGGCCCTAGGCTGCGGGCGTGACCAGTCCCCGCGTCGTCCGCGGTCTTCCGCAGCCCGGCCGCCCGCTGGTGATGGGGGTGGTCAACGTGACCCCGGACTCCTTCTCCGACGGGGGGGACTGGTGGGACCCCGGAGCCGCCGTCGCCCACGGCCGGGCGCTGCTGGCTCAGGGTGCGGACATCGTCGACGTGGGCGGGGAGTCCACCCGGCCCGGCGCGCTCCGGCCGAGCGTGGCCGAGGAGCTGCGACGGGTCCTGCCGGTGGTGGCCGAGCTGGCCGGGTCCGGGGCCCACGTCAGTGTCGACACCATGCGGGCCGAGGTGGCGGCTCAAGCCGTCGGGGCCGGGGCGCGGCTGGTCAACGACGTGTCCGGCGGCCAGGCGGACCCCGAGATGCTCGGCCTGGTCGCCGACCTCGAGGTGCCGTACGTGTGCATGCACTGGCGGGGACACGCCGGGGACATGCAGGCTCGGGCGCGCTACCGGGACGTGGCCGCCGAGGTCGCCGACGAGCTCGCCGGTCGGGTGGCGGCCGCCCGTGGGGCCGGGATCGCCCCGGACCGCCTGGCGCTGGACCCGGGCTTCGGCTTCGCCAAGACCGCTGAGCACAACTGGGACCTGCTGGCCGCCCTCGACCGGCTCGACGCGCTGGAGCTGCCGCTGCTCGTGGGGGTGTCGCGCAAGGCCTTCCTGGGTGCTCTGCTGGCGGACCCCGCGGGGACTCCGCGCCCCGCCCGGGAGCGTGACGACGCCACCACGGCCCTGACCACCCTGCTGGCCTGGCGCGGGGTCTGGGCGGTCCGGGTGCACGCGGTGCGGGCCAGCCGGGACGCGGTCGCCGTGGTCGCGCGGCTGAAGGTGCCGGGGGGCGCAGCGCTGTCCAGCGCGGTCGACCGCGCTCGACCGCGCGGGGGGGTCGGATAAAGTCGGGTCGTCAGGAGGTGCCATGTCCGCGTACGCCCCCCCCAGTGCCGTTGGTCCGAGTCGCGACCTCGACGCCGCGCTGGACTGTGTCAGCCTGCGTGGGCTGGTCGGGTTCGGTCACCACGGGGTCTTCGACTTCGAGCGTGAGCAGGGCCAGCGCTTCGTCGTGGACGTCGCGTGCCGTCTCGACCTGAGCCGCGCGGCCAGCACTGACGACCTGCACCACACGATCGACTACGGCGTTCTCGCCCAGGCGGTCGTGGCGGACATCGAGCGGGACCCCCTCGACCTGATCGAGGCGCTCGCCGACCGCATCGCGCACACCTGCCTCGCCGCAGGGCCGGTGCACTCCGTGCAGGTCACCGTCCACAAGCCCCAAGCCCCCATGCCCGTGGAAGTCGCTGACGTCGCGGTCACGCTGACAAGGAGAAACTCCGATGACCAGCCCTAACCCCAACGCCATCGACACCGACACCCTGAGCGGGATGAAGCCGCTCCGCAAGGTCGTCTACTCGATCGGCTCCAACCTCGGCGACCGTCTGCAGAACCTGCAGGGCGCGGTGGACGCGCTGAGTGACACCCCCGACCTGATCCTCGTCGACGTCTCCTCGGTCTATGAGACCCACGCCATCGGCGGTCCGTCCGACAACCCTGTGTTCCTCAACATCGTCGTGGTCGCGGAGACCACCCTGGAGCCGCGGACCCTGCTGGAGCGGGCGGGGGCCATCGAGGACGCGTACGGCCGGGTTCGCGACGTCGACAAGTGGGGTCCCCGGACCCTCGACGTCGATCTGATCCTCGCGCTG
>JBBQAB010000278.1:0-2886 GCA_038198385.1 Propionibacteriales bacterium | reverse complement strand
TGGAGGCGGGTCTCACCGACCAGGCAGTTCAGCGACCACCGACCGCCGACTCCGACACCCCGGGTCACCACCCTCGCCCGGAACGAGCCTTCCGTGGGCGCGGCACTGATCGTGATGTGTTCCGCGCGGACACCGACGACACAGTCGTTCGAGGGCTCCTCGGTGACCTCGAAGACCACCGGGTCGGCGAAAACGGCTGAGGAGATGCTCGCCAAGGTGCCGGCGGGCTGGGTCAGCTCGGCCGGCACGAAGTTCATCCCCGGGGACCCCAGGAAGTGGCCGCCGAACCTGCTGACCGGCCGGCGGAAGACCTCCCGCGGAGAACCAGACTCCACGATGCGGCCGTCGTTGAGCAAGACGGTCCGATCGGCCAGCGTCATCGCCTCCGTCTGATCGTGGGTCACGTAAAGAACGGTTTGACCCAGCTCGCGCACCAACCTCTTGATGTCTCGCTGGATCTCCAGCTTGGACACGATGTCGACGTTGGTGACAAGCTCGTCGAAGATGACGACGGCCGGTCGCCGGATCATGGCCCGGGCCACCGCGACCTTCTGCCGAACCCCGTTCGACAACGTCTCCACTGGTCGCCGACCCACCTCTTCGAGGTGCAGCATCCGCAGCATCTCCTCGACTCGCCGCTTCCTCTCACCGTCGCCTCATCCGGGCTCGGCCCCGCGACTGCTGGAGCGGGAGACCGAGATTCTCAGCCACCGTCATGCCACGGTAGACCACCGGGTATTGGAAGACCATCCCCAGGTCACGCTTCTCCGTCGGCAGCTTCGTCACGTCCTTGCCGCCCAGGAAGATCTGCCCACTGTCCGGCGTCTCAAGGCCGGCGATCATGCGCAACAGCGTGGTCCTACCACACCCAGAAGGCCCGAGGAGGCAGGTCACGGTTCCCGTGTCGAACACCGCGTCGACGGAGTCGGCGGCCACGGTGGGGCCGTACTCCTTGCGGAGGCCGACAATCTTAATCTCGCTCATATCCGCTCTCCTGTCGCACCGGAAAGCCGCTTTCCCGAATGGGGGTCGAAGACCATCAGCGATCGTATGTCGAACCAGAAACCGTCGATGTCATGCTGCAGCTCGGGCGCGTCGCTACAGGTGGTCACGGTGACCAGCTGCGCGTCCTCCCCACCACTCAGATAGACAATGGACTCCCCACCCAGGTCCTCGACCAGCTCCAGCCGGCCCTTCACGCGCATCGACTGGTCGTGGGACATCGGCACCAGCGACAGATCCTCGGGCCGAACCACGAGGTCCACCCGGCTCAGATCGGACTCCCAGCGCGGCAGGGACGCAGTGAAGAACGACGTGACCATCTCGGTGTCCGCCCCCTTGCGAACGACCTGTGCCGTCATCTGGTTGACCCGCGGGAAACCGAGGATGAGAGCGGTGTCGAGGTGTGCCGCGGGTCCAGATACGCAGCGGGCATGTCAGCGGTCTCGACGAACTTCCCGCGGGAGAGGACCCCGACGGTGTCAGCCAGCGCGGTGGTACCTGCGGTACGGGTTGTCCTACCGGGATTTGGAAGAGCTCCTCGCAGAGCGTGGCATTGAGGTTGACCACGTGACCTTGTACCGGTGGGTTCAGCGGTTCATCCCGCTGTTGATCGACGCCGCCCGGCCCTGCCGGCACGCTGCCGAGGATCGCTGGTTCGTCGACGAAACGTACGTCAAGGTCATCGGGGTCTGGCGCTGCAGGTACCGGGCCGTGGACCAGCACGGGCACGTTATAGACGTGTACGTGTCCCAGCGCAGCGATATCGCCTCTGCCCGCAGGTTCTTTCGCACAGCCATGGCCAACCAGGGCGAACCGTCTGAGGCGTCACCGATCGTGCTACGCGGGCACAGCCCTACCGACGAGGAGATCATCACCGTCGTCGACGCCATCCTCGAGGGCCTGCCTGAGACGCGACGGCGATGACCGAGCTCACCCTGCCGACCGGGGACGTCGACCTCGCCCGGACCCTCGCGCCGTTTCTGATGCTCACCCACGAACCCACCGTCCGACTCGGACGAAACCACTTCTAGCGAGCAACTCTCACCCCTGAGGGGCCCGGCACGATCGATGTCAGCTGGGACGCTGCCCGACCTGAGGCTCTTGTGCACACCTACGGCGACGGGGCAACCTGGCTTCAGCGCCAGGCCCCCGCGATGCTCGGGCTACTCGACGACGTCACCGGCTTCACCCCCACCACCAACCCCCTGCGGACGCTGTGGCGGCGTCACCGCGGGGACCGGATATCCGCTTCAGGCACCCTCTGGCACGACCTGGCCTGGTTCGTCGTCCAGCAACGCGTGACACGCGGCAAGGCCGCGGCGGCGTGGTACCGCCTCGTCCACGCCCTCGGCTCCCCCGGCCCCGGCTCAGCAGACCTGTGGACGCCACCAATACTTATCGTCGTCGCCCGCCTCACTTGCGACCAGTTGCACCAATTCGGCATAGAACGCCAACGCGCCGAGAACCTCATCGCCGCAGCCCGCTGCGCCCACCGCATGACTCAGGCGCCGGCGGCGGCGGACTGCGACACCACCCTCGCGGCCCCGGGTGCGGTCCGCGGCGTAGGGCCATGGACCGTGAGCTGTTTGTCAACCTTCACCTGGGGATCAGCGGACACCGTCATCACCGGTGACGCAGGCATCCTCTCCATGCTCACCTGGCTCCTGGCTGGCGAACGGCGCGGTAACGACCACCGAATGCACCAGCTCCTCGAGCCATACCGCCCCCACCGCTACCGCGTCATCCGCCTCGGCTTCGCCGGCGGCAGCAAGCCACCACGCCGAGCGCCCCGCGCCCCCGTCCACCCCATCCGCGGGCACTAGGGCGTGTCCCGTAATGGGGGTGGGACGGGGTCGCGGAGCCAGATCATGATGGCAGCGACGG
>JBBQAB010000277.1:0-6154 GCA_038198385.1 Propionibacteriales bacterium | reverse complement strand
GAGGTACTCGAAGTTGCGGCCACAGAGCGGCGACCGCTTCATGTTGATCCCCGGACCCAGCACTACCGAGACTCCCCAGTGGGCGGCTTCGGCCCCCAGCGCCTCCCCCACCCGACGGAAGAGGGCGGGGTTCCGCACGCCGACCCGTACGCCCACCACGGCCCCCGCCGCGCAGGAGGACCGCCGTCAGTGCGCGCGGTCGTAGTCGAAGCCGCTGGCCACCAGGCGGTTCAGCCGTCGCTGGCGGTGGCTGTAGAAGGCCTTCGCGAACAGCCACGCCGGGAGGGTCAGCGCGCCGGCGTGGATCTCGACCCGGTCGGTGTAGCGGGTCATCCCGTGGAAGTCCTCGAGGTCGATCTGGTGGTCCCAGGTCTTGATCAGGTCGCTGAACCCGGCGTCGTGCCAGACCAGCGCACCCTCGTCCGGGGTGGGCTGGAGGTCCAGGGTGTGCTCCCCGATCGAGAACCGGCCGCCGATGCGCAGGTCAGTCCGGTACGGCTGCAGGCCCCAGGTCTCCGGCAGCACGGGAGGGTTCACCGGCTCGAAGCGGATCATCGGCCAGGCGATGTGGTTGAGCAGCACGGGCTTCCGCAGCTCGGGCGCGAGCTGGTCGACCGGGCAGGGCAGCAACGATCGGCACTGAAGGCGCATGGGGGCCAAACTAGTCCTGGCCTTCTCGCGCTGCCGTGCTGGTCCGACGTCGTCGTTGATCGTGGAGGGAAAAGCGCCTCCACGCTCTCCCCCTCCGTACGGCGGCGCACGGCCCCGACGCTCGCAGCAGAGCATCCTGGCCGCGTAGCCGACGCTTCGGGCCGAAACCACCCCCCTGCTTGGCAGACGGCGGAGGATGGACCCATGCACCAACGCGCTTCCGACGGCCAGACCGCAGCCGCAACATCCACCCGGTGGTGGGCACGGCTGGCGGGGGTCGCGGCCGGTGTGGCCGGGCTGGCCGTGGCCGACCTGGCCTCCTGGCTCATCGCACCGGCCGCGTCCCCGGTTCCCGCGGTCGGTGAGCTCATCATCAAGCTGCTGCCGGCGCCCCTGGTCAACTTCGGCAAGGACACCCTGGGCAAGGCGGACAAGCCCATCCTGGTCACGATCATCGTGGTGGGGCTGCTCGTGGTCTTCGCCCTGGCGGGTCAGCAGGAGCGCCGCCGCTCCTGGGGTGGCGCGCCGGTCTTCGGGGCGCTGGCGCTGATCGCCCTTGTCGCGGTCACTGTCCGCACCCAGGCCGACCCGGCGGCGTACGTCCCCACCCTCGTCGGGCTGCTGGTGGGCTACATGCTGCTCAGCAGCCTCATCACCCGGCTCCGCCGCTGGCAGCCGGCCCGCTCCCGGCCCGACGACGAGGCCGCAGAGCCGGCCCGGCGGAGCTTCCTGCGCTGGACGATCCTGGTCGGCGCCCTGGCCACGGTGGGTGCGGTGGCCGGTCGGGCCCTCGCCTCCGCCGCCTCGGCGGTCAGCGACGCCCGCGGCCGCCTGCAGCTTCCGGCGCCCGCCACCCCGGCCGCACCGGTGCCCGCCGGGGCCGACCTGGGTGTGGCCGGACTGAGTCCGTACGTGACCCCCAACGAGGAGTTCTACCGCATCGACACCGCGCTGCAGGTGCCGGTGATCGACCCGGCCGACTGGAGCCTGTCCATCACCGGGATGGTTGACCGGCCCTTGACCATCACCTACGCCGACCTCACGGCCAAGCCGCTGACCGAGCACCTCGCCACGCTGACCTGCGTCTCCAACGAGGTCGGCGGGGACCTGATCGGCAACGCCCGCTGGCTGGGCTTCCCGATCCGCGAGCTGCTGGCCCAGGCCGGGCCGCAGGCCGGGGCGGACATGGTCCTCTCGACCAGCGAGGACGGCTTCACCGCCGGCACCCCGCTGGGGGCCCTGACCGACCCGAAGCGGGAGGCGCTGCTGGCGGTGGGCATGAACGGGGAGCCCCTGCCCCTGGAGCACGGCTTCCCGGTCCGGATGGTCGTGCCCGGCCTGTACGGCTACGTCTCCGCCACCAAGTGGGTCCGGACCCTCAAAGTCACGACCTTCGCGGCCGACCAGGGCTACTGGACCCCGCTGGGTTGGTCGGCCCTGGGTCCCATCAAGCTCGCGTCGCGGATCGACGTGCCGCGCAAGTCCAGCGTCGACGCCGGCCAGGTCGCGGTGGCCGGGGTCGCCTGGGCCCAGCACACGGGCATCGCCAAGGTCGAGGTCCAGATCGACGGCGGGCCCTGGGAGAGCGCGGAGCTGGCCGAGACCACCGGTCCCGACACGTGGCGCCAGTGGCGCTACGCCTGGGCCGCCGGGGCGGGTGACCACACGATCGCCGTCCGGGCCACCGACGCCCAGGGCCAGCTGCAGGTCGCCGCCGAGGCGCCGCCGGCCCCTGACGGCTCCACCGGCTACCACGAGGTCCGGGTCAAGGTTCGCTGAGAGCAGCGAACACCCGCCGCCGGGCCTGCTCAGGAGCAGGCCGGACGGCGGGTGCCCGGGCCGCTAGTTGAAGCGGTAGGGGTTGAAGCCGGTCGCGGCGAAGACATACCAGGAGGTCGCGGCGATGTGCAGGTTCTGGGAGTAGTCGAACCCAAAGCCGGTGTCCAGCGGTGAGGACGCGGCGACGACGCCGCCCGTGGTGGTCTTGCCGTTGAACGTCTGGCCCTTGCCGAGGTTGGCCTGGGCGGACCGGAGCTGAGTGAGCAGCTCGGCCGCGTCGGCCTTGTCGCTGCCCTCGCGCCGGGACGCGAGAGCCAGGGCCAGCTGACCGGTGCCCTCAAACCAGACCGCACTGTCGTCGGGCTTGGGCGTATAGCTCTGGCCCCCGACCGTGGTGGTCACGTCGGTCCGGAAGGTGCCACTGCTGAAGCCGACGCCGGACACCGCGTAGTTGCCGGTCAGGGCCGAGTTGACGCGCAGCGGGGTGTCGGTGGTGGCCAGGTTGGTCTTGGCCCAGTCGAGCGCCTCACCGTAGCGCGGCTTGCCGATCGAGAGCCAGTACCAGGTCTGCACGTCCAGCGGCAGCTGGAGGGGGTTCTTGTTGATGGACGCGCCGTCGTCGGACCCCGTCCAGAAGAACCCGTCGTCGGAGTTCCAGACGGCGGCGACGAACTCCCAGGCGTGCTGGGCGCGACGGTTCCAGGCGTTGTCGCGGGTCAGGATGGCGAGCAGCCGGAAGAAGCCGTAGACGTCGATGTTGTGCTCGGTGGACTTGTGGTCCTCCAGGCCGGCCGTCTCGCCGAAGGTGTAGCCGCCCAGCCCGGTGGTCGAGTAGGTGTTCTCGAAGATCCACTTCCCGATCCGGACCGCGCCGTCGAGATAGGTCTTCTTGCGGGTCGCCCGGGCGAGCTGGGCCAGGGCGAGCCCGGACCAGGACATGTCGCCGACGGCGGTGCCGGTCAGGCCGTACTCCCAGCCGAAGTGGGCGGTGCCGTTGTCGTTGGCGAAGGAGTTGGCGTGGTAGGCCTGCCGGAGCCGACCGTCGGTGAACTTCTCGTCGTGGTTCTGCGCGTAGAGCAGGCCGTCGCCGATCTGACGGGCCCGCTTCACGTCACCGGCCGACACCAGGGCGATCGTGGTGAGCGCGTTGTCGTAGATGAAGCCGATGTCGGCGATCCGGCTGTCGTCGAAGCTCTGGACGATCCGGGCCCCGGTCTTGTCGTACGCGTCGGTCACCTGCTGCAGGAAGCCCACCGCGGCCTTGACCGAGGTCCGGTAGCGGCCGCCGTGGTGACCGTGGTCGTCGCTGGCGGCTGCGGCCGGCAGGGCACTCAGACCGGCCAGCGGGGCTGCGACCCCAAGAGCGGCACCCGCTCCCAGCATCGTGCGACGACTGAGGGCGGAGGGACGATCGGCAGACATGGTTCTCCTTCGTTGGAGGGGTGTGGGAGCGCTCTCAAACAGTAGGTTCCCCGACGAGGTCAGTCAAGAGAGCAGCCGCGCGCCGTCCCGGGCGGGGCCGGGTTGTCTCACCGCTCAGACGGCAACCAGCGGCGGGAGCATCATCAGCATCGGAAAGACGACCAGGCCGGTGGCCAGCGGATAGACCGCCCACCCCGCAGCCGGTGCTCAGCGGGCTCGGTGGTGGCGGCCAGGGCGGCGAGTCACTGCTGGTGGTGCCGAATTAGCCGACCGCCGCGGGCAGCGCGAACAGCTCGCGTACGCCATCGGCCAGGGTCGCCGGCGCCCGACCGAGCAGCGCGCCCAGGTCGTTGCTGGTCTCGTCGAGCTGGCCGTCGCGGATGTCCGCGATGAAGCCCAGCACCCGTTGCCCGGCGCCGGCGGGCACCCCGGCGGCGACCATCCCGGCCAGGTACGCCTCCTCGGTCACCTCCGTGTACCTGACCGGGCGACCCGAAACCTCGGTCAGGGCGGTGGCCACGTCGGTGAAGCCGTACCCTTCCGGTGCCGCGACCACGTAGGTCCGGTCGCCACCGACGTGGTCGAGCATCGCGTTGGCCAGCGCCTCGCCCATCTCGCGCCGCAGGGCGTACGCGACCCTTCCCTGGCCCGCCGGCAGCCGAATACCGGTCTCGAAGACCTGGGCGCCCCCGACGTAGAGCGGCACCGTGTCGAGGTAGAGCGCGTTCCGGAACAGGAGGTGCGTCAGACCGCTCGCGCGGACCCGCTCCTCCGTGGCGACGTAGTCGGCCATCAGGCCGTTCGCCGAGGTCGCCACGTCCCGCAGTGAACGGCTGGCGAACCCGAACAGCCTCACCTGGGCCCGGACAGCGGCGTCGATCACGTTCTGGTGCTGCTGCACCCGGCGCTCCGGGTCGTTCCCCGCGATGAGCAGGACCCGGTCCACCCCGACCAGGGAGCGGTCGAGAGCCTCCCGGTCGTCGTCGTCGCCGACCCGGACCGACACACCCGCGTCCGCCAGACCGGTCGCCTTGCCCCGGTCACGAACCAGGACGGCGATGTCTTCAGCAGGGACGCGCTGCCGCAGGCGGGCCACCACCGCCGAGCCGAGCTGGCCGGTCGCACCGGTGATCAGAATCATGGCTTCTCCTCATTGTGCATAGCGGACTATGTACATACCCGGAAGACTACCTGGAAACTGAGGTATGGCCATCGACTACGACACCGGTTACTACGTGACCCGGACGGCGCGGGCGTTCATGCGCGTCGCCGACGCCCGGGTACGTCCGCTCGGGCTCGGCGTGGCCCACCTCCCGGTGCTGGTCTGTCTGGCCGAGGACGGCCCGCTCACCCAGACCGAGATCGCCCGGCGGGTGCACGTCGAGCAGCCCACGGCCGCACTGCTGCTGCAGCGGATGGCCAAGGCCGGGCTCATCGACCGGTCTCCCGACCCCCACGACGGTCGGGCCACGCTGGTCACCCTCAGCGACCATGCCCGCGGGCTCCTCCCGGACGCCCTCGCCCTGCTGACCGCCGCCAACGAGGCCGCCACGGCTGACCTCTCAGACGCCGAAGTCGTCGTGCTGCGCGACCTTCTAGGTCGGGTGCTGGTCAACCTCACGACCACCATCGACGGCGGGCTCGGCTGACCGCCGTTCCCCCGGGGGCCTCAACGGGACAGCGCCAGCGGCGCGAGCATGATCAGCACCGGGAAGACAACCAGGCCGGTGGCCAGCACATAGACCGCCAGCCCCCGCAGCCGGTGCTCGCCGGGGTCGGTGGCGAGCCGGGTGATGCGCTCGGCCGTCCCGTCGCCGGTCGCCCCGAGCGCCCAAGCCGGCTTCGATGCCCCGGACAGCGCGACCAGGGCGCGGGCCAGGGGCAGCGGACCCGTACGCCGTCGGGCCACGTCGTCGGCCAGTATCTCCACCAGCAGGCGACACTGCTGGGCCGGGATCTCGCTGCGGACCCGATCGGGAAGGCACGGTGCAGGGCGGTGAAGGTGTCCAGGACCACGTCGTGCCGGGCCCGGACGTGCGCCGACTCGTGGGCCACGACCGCCTGCACCTCTGGCTCCGACAGCCTGGCCAGGGTGCCGGCGCTGAGCACGACTCGGGAGCCGCGTACGCCGGGCAGGCACTAGGAGACTCCTGAACAAAGGGTGTCGTTCGGGTTTGGGTTCGAGCGGGCCGAGACGATAGGGGTGTGCAGGGTCGGTCTGAGGATCAGCGTGAGTTGCTGGATGCGGAGTCGGTGGTTGGGCATCTGGTGAGGCCGGGCAGTGTGTTCGCGTTCCTGGCTG
>JBBQAB010000276.1:0-5042 GCA_038198385.1 Propionibacteriales bacterium | reverse complement strand
GGGGGTGACGAGCTCGTTGTCCCGGGTCACCAGATAGACGTTCATCCCGCCCAGCTCCTCGAGCCAGGCGTGCTCCGCGGCGTCGGCGAACATCACCTGGTCGCAGCCGTGCTCGGCCGCCTCGGCCTGGGCGACCAGGCTCGCCGCGTAGTTCCCGCCGCACTTGGCCGCGCCGGTGCCGCCCAGAGCCGCCCGCGTGTAGGACGTGGAGATCCAGATGGTGATCGGGTGCACGCCCTTGGTGAAGTAGGGGCCGGCCGGGCTGGCGATGCAGGCGTACGTCACCCGGTGGGCCGCACGGACGCCCAGGAAGGCCTCGGAGGCGAACATGAACGGCCGCAGGTAGAGGCTCTGCTCTCCGGTCACCACGGCGGTCGAGGGGTCGGGATCGCCCGGCCCACCCTGGTCGGTGCCGCCGGGCACCCAGTCGGCGTCGGCGCTGACCAGGGCCTCGATGCTCCCCAGGAAGTCCGCCTCCGTCATCACCGGCAGCGCCAGCCGGGTCGCGGACCGGGCGAACCGCTCGGCGTTCTTCTCCGGGCGGAACAGCCAGACGCTGCCGTCGGCGTGCCGGTAGGCCTTGAGCCCCTCGAAGATCTCCTGGGCGTAGTGCAGGACGGCGGTGGCCGGGTCGAGCTGGAACGGGCCGTAGGGCACGACGGCGGAGTCGTGCCAGCCGTCTGCCGCGGTCCAGGTGGCGACCGCCATGTGGTCGGTGAAGTGCAGTCCGAAGCCGGGGTCGGCCAGGATGGCGCGGCGGTCGGCGGCACTGCGCGGCTTGGGGTTGGCTCTCAGATCGAAGGGCAGGCTCACGAGTCGGCTTTCGGTTCGGGACGGTGCGTCGGGGTCAAGGGGTGGCGGGTCAGCGCGAGAGTGCGGTGCGGGCCGGGCGTACGCCGCCGCGGACCGGGCCGCGGATCTCGCCGCCACGCTAACAGGGCGCCTGAGATCGTCGGATCCGCGCCCGAAGGCGGGCGTTACGATGCGCCAGTGACCGATCTGAGCACCACCACCGCCGCCCCGTCCGCCGGCCCGCGCGAGCCTCTCCAGCTGGCCGTGATCGGGGGCGACGGGATCGGCCCGGAGGTCGTCGCCGAAGGTCTGAAGGTCCTGGACGCGGTGACCGGCCCCGGCGCCTTCGTTCGGACCGAGTACGACCTGGGCGCCACCCGCTGGCTGCGCACCGGTGAGGTGCTGCCCGACTCGGTGATGGCCGAGCTGGCCCAGGCCGACGTCATCCTGCTCGGAGCCGTCGGCGCCGCCCCCGGCGCCGCCGACGTGCCCAGTGGGCTGCTGGAGCGCGGGCTGCTGCTCAAGCTGCGCTTCGCGTTCGACCACTACGTCAACCTGCGGCCCAGCCGGCTCTTCCCCGGCGTGCCGACCCCGCTGGCCGGGTCGGTCGTCGACGGCAAGGAGATCGACTTCGTCGTCGTCCGCGAGGGCACCGAGGGCCTCTACTGCGGCAACGGCGGGGTCGTGCGGGCCGGTACGCCGCACGAGATGGCCACCGAGGTCAGCGTCAACACCGCGTACGGGGTGGAGCGGGTCGTCCGGGACGCCTTCCATCGCGCCAGCCGTCGCCGGAACAAGATTACCCTGGTCCACAAGCACAACGTACTCGTGAACGCGGGCGGTCTCTGGCGCCGGCTGTTCGAGTCCGTAGCCACGGAGTACCCGGGTGTGGCCACCGACTACCTGCACGTCGACGCCGCCACCATCTTCCTCGCCACCGACCCGGCCCGCTTCGACGTCATCGTCACCGACAACCTGTTCGGAGACATCCTGACCGACCTGGCTGCGGCCGTGACCGGGGGCATCGGCCTGGCCGCCAGCGGCAACATCAACCCGGACAAGACCTTCCCCTCGATGTTCGAGCCCGTGCACGGCTCGGCCCCCGACCTCGCCGGGAAGGGCATCGCCGACCCGACGGCCACGATCCTGTCGGTCAGCCTGCTCCTGGACCACCTCGGCCTCGCGGCCGAGGCCGCCCGGGTCGAGACGGCGGTCATCGCCGACATCGCGGCCCGGTCCGGTCGCCCGGCCCGGTCCACCACCGAGATCGGCGACGCGATCGCTGCCGCCGTCTGAGGTCAGCCGCCCGTCAGGCGGCGCGGGACGCCTGACGTTCGGCGGTCTGATGGGCGATGACGGCCGGCAGCACCGGGTGGGCCTTGCGGGGCCGCCGGCGGGGCCGCACGGGGCGAGGCTCCTCGACCACGGTCCAGGCGTCGGGATACATCTCGTACATGGGCGCTCCTTCGGATGCGCGGACGGGTCTGGACAGATACTAGGACGTCCGACTATTTCTTGTCCGGCTCGCGGACCATCCCGTCCACATGATGGAAACCCCTCCCGACCACGCCATTCCTGCCACACTGCTGACGTGAGCGCCCCGCCTGAACTGCCCGAGCTCGTCGTGCGCGCCCTGCGCATGTCGCTGCTGCAGGGCTACGTGCAGGCGTCGCGCACCGAGACGGGTCGGCTGCTGGCCACCCTGGCGGCCACCCGTACGGGAACCATCGCCGAGTGCGGGACCGGCTGCGGGGTCGGCGCCGCCTGGCTGCGCAGCGGGGCGCCCAAGGCGACCCGGGTGATCACCGCCGAGCTGGACCCCAAGCTGGCCCACGGCGTCATCACGATGTTCGCCGATGACGACATCGACGTGATGCACGCGGACTGGAGCAGCCTGGTCGAGCACGCGCCGTTCTCGCTGATCTTCATGGACGCGACCAGCGCCAAGGGCTGGCCGCGGGAGGAGATCATCGCGCTCATCGACGACGGCGGGATGGTCGTCCTCGACGACTTCACACCCTGTCCGACCTGGCCGCCGCTGGACCGCGGCCGGGTGGACACCCTGCGGCTGGAGTGGCTGTCCGACGAGCGCTTCACCACCGTGGACGTGATGGTGGCTGACGACACGTCGGTGCTCGTCGCCGTCAAGAAGTAGCCGCAAGGTTCGGTTTTCCCGCCCCGTTCAGGCATCCTGAGGCGATGGTGAAGCGACAGTACCGGGTCCTGCGCGTCCTTGGCGGCATCGTCGTCATGCTCGCCCTGGTCGCTGGCGGTCTCGACGTCCTCACCCGCTACGCCGGAGGCTGGGGCGTCCCCTACTTCTCGTTCGTCTCCGACCGCGGCTCGACCTGCCGCAACGACCTCACCGGCTACACCTGTGCGCCGGTCACCCTCGCCGACGTGGAGTTCATCGCCGACGTGGACCTCCCCGACACGACCCGGGTGGTCTCCGGCAGCTACCGCTCGACCCACGACTACCGGCTCGACGCGGTGATGCGGGTGGGCAAGGCCGACGCCGGCGCCGCCCTGAAGAGCCTGCAGACGGCCTTCGGCTCCTGCCAGGCCAACCACGCCTCACCGCTGGACACCGCCGACCAGAAGAAGATCTGCGTGCTGTCCAACGACGGCGAGGTGACCCAGTCGGGCGAGGCGAGCAGCCGGCTCTACACGATCGGGACCGGGGTGGAGAAGGACGGCACCCGCGAGATCGCTCTCGCGGTCCGCTCCCGCTGACCACGGGCTCGCCCCCACGCAGACAGGACGGCCGGCATACCCCCGGCCGGCCTGTTGCTGGCTCGCTCAGCGCGCGGCGGTGCCTTCGACGTAGTCGTCGTCGTGGCTCTTGACCCAGGCCATCAGGTCGCGGAGCTCGTGGCCCACGGCCTCGATCGGGTGCTGCTGCCCGGCCTCACGCAGGCGGATGAACTCCGGTGCGCCGGCGTCCTGGTCCTCGATGAAGCGCTTGGCGAAGTTACCGTTCTGGACGTCGGTCAGGACGGCCTTCATGTTCTCCTTGACCCGGGCGTCGATGACGCGGGGGCCGGAGACGTAGTCGCCGTACTCGGCGGTGTCAGAGACGCTCCAGCGCTGCTTGGCGATGCCGCCCTCGTACATCAGGTCGACGATCAGCTTGAGCTCGTGCAGGCACTCGAAGTAGGCGACCTCGGGCTGGTAGCCCGCCTCGGTCAGGGTCTCGAAGCCGGCCATGATGAGCGCGCTGGCCCCGCCGCAGAGGACGGCCTGCTCACCGAACAGGTCGGTCTCGGTCTCCTCGGTGAAGGTGGTCTTGATGCCGCCGGCCCGCAGACCGCCGATGCCCTTGGCGTAGGAGAGCGCCAGATCCCAGGCGTTGCCGGTCGCGTCCTGCTCGACGGCGACGAGGACGGGAACCCCGCGACCCTCGGCGTACTCGCGACGGACCAGGTGGCCCGGGCCCTTCGGGGCGACCAGCGCGACGTCGACACCCTCGGGTGGGTTGATGTAGCCGTAGCGGATGTTGAAGCCGTGGCTGAAGAAGAGGGCGTCACCAGGGACCAGGTTGGGCTCGATCGCCTCGGCGTACAGCGTGCGCTGGGCGGGGTCGGGGGCCAGGACCATGATCAGGTCGGCCTCCCCGCAGGCCTCGTACGGCGTCAGCACCCGCAGGCCCTGGGCCTCAGCCTTGGCCCGGCTCCTGCTGCCCTCGGGCAGACCGACCCGGACGTCGACCCCGGAGTCGCGGAGCGACAGCGCATGGGCGTGGCCCTGGCTGCCGAAGCCGAGAACGGCGACGCTGCGCCCCTGGATCAGGGACAGGTCGGCGTCTGAGTCGTAGAACATTGTTGCTGGCACGGCAAGGCTCCCTAGGTGTGGACGTTCGTGCTGGAGGTTCGAAGAAGACTAACGGCGTGCCGCCGCGAGGTGCGGCGGCGTCCGGAGGTCGGTTCGGGTGCGGCGGGCGCCGAGGGCGCCGTCAGCCCACCCGGGTGATGCGGGGCCGCTCGGCGCGCAGGGCCCGGTCGGTCAGCGAGCGACCGCCCCGGCCGATGGCCACCAGACCGGACTGGACCAGCTCGCGCACCCCGTACGGCTCGAGCAGGTCCATCAGCGCGACCAGCTTGGCCGGGCTGCCGGTGGCCTCGACGGTGATGACCTCGGCGGTCAGGTCGACCACCTTCGCCCCGAAGAGACCGATGATCTCGATCAGCTGGCCGCGGGTCTCCGCGGATGCCTTGACCTTGACCAGGAGGAGCTCCCGGCGCACGGCGGCG
>JBBQAB010000275.1:0-2635 GCA_038198385.1 Propionibacteriales bacterium | reverse complement strand
GGGGGTGGCCGAGAACCAGTTGAGCACCGTGACCACCAGGGCCAAGACGATGACCAGGAAGGTGACGAACAGCTGGACCGTACGCCGCAGCTGCCGCGGTACCAGCGCCTCGACGAGGACGCCGACGCAGCCGCCGCCGAAGATCAGGATGAAGGGCAGCAGCAGCCCGTACTCGATCGTGGGTGTGGGAATCATCAGCGACCTCCCTCCGCGGAGACTCGTGGTTGCGGGTCGGTGGCCCCGACATGGCTCATGGTGGCCTGGACGGTCGGCTCGATGACCGCCAGCATCGGCTTCGGGAAGACGCCGAGGACGATGATCAGGATGACCAGCGGGGCCATGGCCAGCCGCTCGCGTCCGGTCGCGTCGGGGAGGTGCTCGTTGCCCGGCTGCAGGTCACCGGTCATCGTGCGCTGGTACATGACCAGGATGTAGAGAGCGGACAGCACCAGGGCCAGGGTGGAGACCACCGCGTACGCCGGGTGCCGGCTGAACGTCCCCGCCAGCACCATGAACTCCGAGACGAAGCTCGACAGGCCGGGCAGCGACATGGTCGACAGGCCCGCGAACAGCAGCAGCCCGGCCAGCACCGGCGCCACCTTCTGGACCCCCCCGAAGGACGCGATGTCGCGGGTGCCACGGCGCTTGACCAGGTACCCCGCGGCGAGGAAGAGTGCCGCCGTGGACAGACCGTGGTTGAGCATGTAGAAGGTCGAACCGACCATGCTCTGGGTGGTGAAGGCGAAGATGCCGAGCACGATGAAGCCGAAGTGGCTGATCGAGGTGAAGGCGATGAAACGCATGATGTCGCGGCTCCCGACGGCCAGGATCGCGCCGTACAGGATCGAGATCACGGCGAGGACGAGGACGACCGGGGTGGCCCAGTGGCTGGCCTCGGGGAACAGCCCGAGGCAGAACCGGATCATCCCGAAGGTGCCGATCTTGTCCATCACGCCGACCATCATGGTCGCGCCGCCCGGGCTCGACTCCTGGGCGGCGTCGGGCAGCCAGCTGTGCAGGGGGACGAGCGGGGCCTTGATCGCGAAGGCGAACATGAAGCCGAGGAACAGCCACCGGCCGGTGCCGGTGGCGATCGGGAGCTGGCTCAGGCTGCTGAGGAGATAGCTGGGCTCCCCCGCCTGCGCCGAGAGCACGTAGAGCCCGATGACCGAGGCGAGCATCACGAACCCGCCGAGCAGACCGAAGATGAGGAACTTCGCCGCCGCGTACGTCCGTCGCACGCCGGGGCCGAAGCCACCGATGAGGAAGTACATCGGGATGAGGATGACCTCGAAGAAGACGTAGAACAAGAAGACGTCGGTCGCCAGGAACAGGTAGAGCGCACAGGTCTCCACGACCAGCACCAGGGCGAAGAACACCCGGCTGTCGTAGCGCGGGGGCAGGTCGCCGCCGGTCGGAGCTCCGGCCTGGCCCACCTCGGGCTTGCGGACAGCGTCGAACTCACCCCAGGTGGCGGCGATCACGACCGGGGTGACGATGACCACCAGCAACACCAGCGTCAGCCCGATGCCATCCAGGCCGAGGGCGTAGTAGGCACCGAGCGGGGTGATCCAGCGGACCTGCTCGGTGAGCTGCATGCCCCCGCCCACGTTGAAGGACAGACCGATCAGGACCGCCACGACCAGGACCACCAGCGAGAAGACCAGGGCCACCTGCTTGGCCAGCCGGACGGGTGTGACGGCCATGGCCAGGGCACCGACGGCTGGGAGGGCGGCGAGGAGGGTCAACCAGGGGATGCTCATGTGTTCCTTCCTCAGCCCAGCCGGCCGAGAACGATGACCACACCGACGACAGCCGCGCCGGCCATCATGGTGAGGGCGTAGGAGCGGACGAACCCGTTCTGGGTCCGGCGCAACCGCGAGGACAGGCTGCCGATGGCCGCTGCCGTGCCGTTGACCGCGCCGTCCACCGCCTGGTCGTCGAAGCGGGACAGCCCCCGGGTGAGCCGCTGGCCGGGGCGCATCAGGACCGCCTCGTTGAAGGCGTCACCGTAGAGGTCCCGGCGGCCGATCACCGTGAGCGGGGAGCGGCTGTCCGGCTGCCGGCCGGGGATGGCGCGGCGCGGTCCGAAGAGGAACGCGCTGACCCCGACCCCGGCGGCGACCACGACCAGCGTCAGCACCCCGACCAGGCTGACGTGGAACAGACCGGTCGCCCCGACCTCGGCCCCGCCGACCGCCGGGTCGAGCCAGGCCCCGATCCAGTTGTTGAGGGCCAGCCCGCCGACCACGGAGGCGACCCCCAGGATGAGGAGGGGGACGGTCATCACCAGGGGCGACTCGTGCGGGTGGACGCCGCTCTGCCAGCGCTTGGCCCCCAGGAAGGTCATCAGCATCAGCCGGGTCATGTAGAACGCGGTGACCCCGGCCCCGACCAGCGCCAGGATGCCGACGAGCAGGTTGTGCTCGAAGGCGGCCTCGATGATGTGGTCCTTGGAGTAGTAGCCCGCGAAGAAGGGGAAGCCGATGATGGCCAGGTAGCCCGCAGCGAAGGTGACGAAGGTCAGGGGCATGAAGCGCGCCAACGCGCCGTAGTGCCGCATGTTCACGTCGTCGTCCATCGCGTGCATCACCGAGCCGGCGCCCAGGAACATGTTGGCCTTGAAGAAGCCGTG
>JBBQAB010000274.1:0-8223 GCA_038198385.1 Propionibacteriales bacterium | reverse complement strand
TTCGCCTGGGACGGGCCCTGGGACGAGGCGGTACGCCGGAGCGCCCTGCTGCTCAAGCAGCTGATCTTCGCTCCCAGCGGTGCCCTGGCGGCAGCGGCGACCACGTCCCTGCCGGAGTCGCTGGCGGGCGGCAAGAACTGGGACTACCGCTTCTCGTGGGTCCGCGACACCGCGTACGCCCTGACCGCCCTGTTCCGCTTCGGGGTGCGGGAGGAGACACACAGCGTGGTCAGCTGGATGCTGCGCGCCATTCGGGAGCACGGCCCCGAGCCGGAGGTGATGTACCAGCTGGACGGGAGTGCCGCGCCGGCCGACGTCGAGGAGGTGGACGTTCCGGGATGGCGCGGGATCGGTCCCGTGGTCAGCGGCAACGCCGCCCGCGGCCAGCTTCAGCTCGGGGTGTTCGGCGACATCTTCAGCATCCTCCAGCTCTACGTCGACAACGGTCACGTCCTCGATGACCAGTCGGGTCGGCTGCTCACCGAGATCGCCGACCTGGCCTGCGACCGGTGGCGCAGCAAGGACGCGGGTATGTGGGAGCTGCACGACCCGCGGCACTACACGACCTCCAAGCTCGGCTGCTGGCAGGCGCTGACCCAGGCCGCCCACCTGGCCGACGTCGGTCAGCTGTCCGGCTCAGCGGCCCGGTGGCGCAGTGAGGCCGACCTGATCCGTCAGTGGGTCGACGACAACGCCTGGTCTGAGGAGCGGGGGGCCTACGTCTGGTATCCGGGCACCACGCAGCTGGACGCCTCGATCGTGTTGCACGCGATCAGCGGCTTCGACCGCGGCCCCCGGATGTCGTCCACCCTGGACGCGCTGCGGGCTGAGCTCGGCCGCGGTCCCCACCTGTACCGCTACAGCGGTGCCGACCAGGAGGAGGGGGTGTTCCTCAGCTGCTCCTACTGGATGGTCTCGGCCCTCCACCTGGTCGGGAGGAAGGAAGAGGCGGCCCGTCTGATGGACGAGCTGATGCCGGTGGCCAACGACGTCGGGGTGCTGGCCGAGATGGTGGACCCGGAGACGGGGGCGTTCCTGGGCAACCTGCCGCAGGCGCTCAGCCACCTGGCCCTGGTCAACGCAGCGATCACGATCGCCACCGACGAGCGCTGACCCGCCGGGGGACATCCGGGAACCGACGACCCCCCGCCCACCGTGGTCGGTGGACGGGGGGTCGGTCAGACTGTCCGGATGATCTTCATCGTGGTCAAGTTCACCGTCCGGCCCGAGCACAGCGGCCACTGGCTCGAGCGGGTCGGGGCGTTCACCGCAGCCACCCGGGCCGAGCCCGGAAACCTGTGGTTCGAGTGGTCGGCGAGCGTGGAGGACCCGCACGACTTCGTTCTGGTGGAAGCGTTCTCCGACGGTGCGGCTGAGGCCCATGTGGGCTCGAGCCATTTCTCCGAGGCCATGGAGACGATGCGTCCCATGCTCACCCGGACGCCCGCGATCATCAGCACGACCATTCCCGGCACCGGATGGTCGTCGATGGGCGAGCTCTCCATCTGACGTCTGGCCCGCGCCCCGAAGGCGCGGGCGCTCAGATCCGGGCCACGCCGCGCTCCCCCAAGTAGCCGCGCCAGCGGGTGCTGCCAGCGGGGTGCCGTGCGGTGAAGACGACCTCGGTGTCGACCACACTGAGGTGGTCGGCACCAAGAGCATCACAGGAGGTGAGCAGGTTGTCCGGCCGCAGCCAGAGGTCGAGCGCCAATGTCTGGAGCACCAGCGTGTGGTGGCAGGCTGACGCGACCTGGGGGATCAGATCGCTGGACAAAGTTTCTCAAGTCACCCCGAGCGGGTGGATCGGTCCCCCCGGACCGACTTGCGGCGCATCACTGCTGCGATCACCTTACGACTACGGTGTCGCGCGCGCTAGCCCCACCGGGGATCTTTTCTGGAGGCCGCGCCGCGGTTGGCCCACGCCGACCAGTGGTCGGCGGCGAGGCCCGGCCCGCGCCCTAGGCTGAGGCCGTGAGCGAACCCGAGGACCAGAACGCGGTGACCGCCGCGGCAACCTCGGCTCCACCCAGCGGCCGCTTCTCGGGCCGGGGCTGGCGACTGCTGGCGGGCACCCTGGCTGGCTGCATGCGCTACCGGGTGACCGGACTGGCCGCAGAGGCGGCCTTCTTCACGATCCTGTCGCTCCCCCCGCTGATCTTCGGTCTGGCCGGGGCGATCGGCTTCGTCGCCGCCGGGTTGAACGTGGCGACCATCGCCAGCTTCCAGCAGCAGATCCTCACCCTGGCCTCGCGGGTGCTCACCGCCAACGCGGTCACCAACGTGCTGCAGCCCACACTGACCAACGTGCTCTCCACTGGACGCTTCGAGATCATCTCGATCGGGTTCGTCCTGGCGCTGTGGTCGGGATCACGGGCGCTGAACGTCTTCGTCGACACGATCACGATCATGTACGGGATGGCGGGCCGCCGGGGCATCGTCGCCACCCGGGCCCTGGCCTTCGGGCTCTACCTCATCTTCCTGCTGCTGAGCGTGATCCTGGTGCCACTGGTGTTGGCCGGTCCCGGAGTCGTCGAGCTGTTGCTGCCGGCCCGGCTGGAGGGTCTGAGCGTCCTCTACTGGCCCGTCGTGCTGCTGGGGTCGACGGTCTTCCTCGCCACTCTCTACCGGGCGTCGGTCCCGGTCCGCAGCCGTCTTCGGGCCGAGCTCCCCGGAGCCCTGGTCGCCCTGGTGATGTGGGTCGGCGGCAGCGTCCTGTTGCGGTTGGTGCTCAACGCCTCCGCCGGGTCGACCACGGTCTACGGGCCGCTCGCCGCGCCCATCGCGGTCCTCATCTGGCTCTATCTGATCTCCATCGCGGTCTTGGTCGGGGCGGCCTTCAACGCCTCCCTGAACGCGGTCTGGCCCGGCTTGGCCGACATCGCCCGCCAGGACCGGGAAGCACCGACGCGCGCCCAGGTCGCCTCGGGTCGGATCCTGGCCCGGCTCCCGTGGGTCGCCCGGCGCCGCCGACTGGCCGAGGAAAAGGGCGCCGCGCCGCGCTGAGCTGGGCACGCAGCCCCCCGCTCCCCTGCTCCCCTGCTCCCCTGCTCCCCTAGACCCCTGGACCCCTAGACCCCTGGACCCCCCGGGTCCGGCCGGACCCGGCTTTCTGAGCCCCAGGTCTCTGGCCGGTCGACTTTCCTGAGGACAGACCGAGGCGTTCGTCACGTCCTGCCTGTTGTCTCAATATGCAGACATGTTTCTCAGTGGGTGAGAATCGAACTTGATTGTGCCGGACACGTCTACGAGTCTGGTCGGGTGCGAAACTTCACGGGATCCGCCCTCGGCCGGCGTACGCCTGCCCAGGACCGGCACCGGGAGCACCTGGCCTTCCTCCGAGCGGGCCGACCGGGCTCGATCCTGTGTCCGGGCCGCACGACACGTCGCTTCCTCGACCTGGGTCGGACGAAGTCGATGATCTGTCGTCGCTGCGCCTGCTGAACCACGGCAGGCGTCAGCCGTACGCCTGGGCCGGTCCGCCCGCTCAGGGTGTCCGTCTGCAGTGTCCGCCGCATGAGCCCCCATCGAAGAAGAAGCGTGGATGACCACCGATACTCCTGCCCAGACCGCTCGCACTCCTGCTCAAACCGTCCGTCCCGCCCGCGCCGCCGCGAAGCCCCGCCGCACCAAGGGTGAGGGCCAGTGGGCCTTGGGCTACCGCGAGCCGCTGAACCCCAACGAGCAGTCCAAGAAGGACGACAACCCCCTCAACGTCCGGGCCCGGATCGAGAACATCTACGCCCACCGGGGCTTCGCCTCCATTGACCCGGGTGACCTCCGGGGCCGGTTCCGCTGGTACGGGCTCTACACCCAGCGCAAGCCCGGGATCGACGGCGGCCGCACCGCCACGATGGAGCCGCACGAGTTGGACGATGAGTACTTCATGCTCCGGATCCGGATCGACGGCGGCGCGCTGACCACCGAGCAGCTGCGCGTGATCGCTCAGATCTCGGTCGACTTCGGCCGTGACACCGCCGACGTCACCGACCGGCAGAACGTCCAGCTGCACTGGATCCGGGTCGAGGACGTGCCCGAGATCTGGCGCCGGCTCGAAGCCGTGGGGCTGAGCACCACCGAGGCCTGCGGCGACTGCCCGCGCGTCATCCTGGGTTCTCCGGTCGCCGGCATCGCCGCCGACGAGATCATCGACCCGACGCCGGCCATCGCCGAGATCGTCGAGCGCTACATCGGTGACCCCGCGTACGCGAACCTGCCCCGCAAGTTCAAGACCGCGATCACCGGTCACCCGCTGCAGGACGTGGTCCCCGAGATCAACGACATCGCCTTCGTCGGGGTCGAACACCCCGAGCACGGCCCCGGCTTCGACCTCTGGGTCGGCGGCGGCCTGTCCACCAACCCGATGCTCACCCAGCGCCTGGGTGCCTGGGTCCCGGTCGAGGACGTCGCCGACGTCTGGGCCGGGGTGGTCTCGGTGTTCCGGGACTACGGCTACCGGCGCCTGCGGACCCGGGCCCGGATGAAGTTCCTGGTCGCCGACTGGGGCGTGGAGAAGTTCCGCCAGGTGCTGGAGCAGGAGTACCTGCACCGCAGGCTGACCGACGGACCCGCGCCGGAGACGCCCACCCGCCCCGGCGACCACGTCGGGGTGAACCGGCAGAAGGACGGCAACTTCTTCGTCGGCATCGCGTCCATGGCTGGCCGCACCAGCGGCACCAACCTGCTGCGCCTCGCCGAGATCGCCGAGGCCCACGGCTCCCGGCGGATCCGGACCACCCCGATGCAGAAGCTGCTGCTCCTCGACGTCGCCCCCGACCAGGTCGACTCGCTGAAGGGCGCGGTCGAGGAGACCGGCTTCTCGGCCCGACCCGACGCCTGGCGTCGGTCCGTGATGGCCTGCACCGGCATCGAGTTCTGCAAGCTGGCCATCGTGGAGACCAAGGCTCAGGCCGTCCGCGTGGTCGAGGAGCTGGAGAGCCGCCTCGGCGCCATCGACTCCCCCATCACCGTGCACATCAACGGGTGCCCCAACTCGTGCGCGCGCATCCAGGTGGCCGACATCGGCCTCAAGGGTCAGCTGGTCCTCGGCCCCGACGGCAGCCAGGTCGAGGGTTTCCAGGTCCACCTCGGTGGTGGGCTCGGGCTCGACGCCGGCTTCGGGCGCAAGCTCCGCGGTCACAAGGTGACGGCGCAGGAGCTGCCCGACTACATCGAGCGGGTGGCGAAGGCTTTTGTCGCCGACCGGAACGCCGACGAGCGGTTCGCCCAGTGGGTGGCCCGAGCCGACGAGAGCGTGCTGGTGTGAGCGGGACCGCGGGGACCCGTCGTGTCTGAGCCCGCACCCAGCCGGCAGGCCGTCATGTACTGCCCCTACTGCGCCGAGGAGACGCTGTTCCCCGTGGAGAGCGGCGGTTGGGAATGCCGCAGCTGTCTGCGGGCCTTCTCAGTGACATTCCACGGCCTGGTTCCCTCCGGCCGAAGGCCGCCTCAGCGGCCAGTCCGACGCGACGACCGGGAGTCCCGATGAGCACGTTGCTCGACCTGTCCGACACCGCCCGGGCGGCGAACCTGGAGCTCGAGGGCGCCACCGCATCGGAGATCCTGCAGTGGGCCTTCGACCGGTTCGGCTCCGGTCTGGTCGTGACGTCCTCGCTGGCCGACGCGGTCATGATCCATCTCGCCTCGACGGTCGCCCCGGGGATCGACGTGGTCTTCCTCGACACCGGCTACCACTTCGTCGAGACCATCGGCACCCGCGACGCCGCCGCGTTCACCTACGACGTCAACCTGGTCACCGTGTTGCCCGAGCTGACCGTGACCGAGCAGGACGCCGCGTACGGCAAGGACCTGTTCGCCCGTGACCCCGACCAGTGCTGCGCGATGCGCAAGGTTGCCCCGCTGGGCCGGGCCCTGGAGCCGTACGCGGCCTGGGCCACCGGTCTGCGCCGGGTCGACTCGGCCGCCCGGGCCGGCACCCCGGTGGTCTCGTGGGACGCGCGGCGCAAGCTGGTCAAGATCGCCCCCCTCGCCTCCTGGACCGACGACGATGTGGCCGCCTACGTCGAGGCGTACGACCTGATCGTGAACCCGCTGGTGGAGGACGGCTACGCCTCGATCGGCTGCGAGCCGTGCACCATGAAGGCGGACGGGCCCGACGCTCGTGCGGGGCGCTGGGCCGGACTGGGCAAGACCGAGTGTGGGATCCACCTGTGACCGCCCTCGACACCCGGCTGGCTCCCGGGGCGACCGGCCAGGACCGGGGGGCCACGCTGTGGTTCACCGGGCTCCCCTCGGCCGGCAAGTCCACCGTCGCGCACGCCCTGGCCGACTCCCTGCGCGCCGCCGGCCGCCGGGTCCAGGTCCTCGACGGCGACGAGGTGCGACCGCACCTGTCGGCCGGCCTCGGCTTCACGCGCACCGACCGGGACGTCAACGTCCGGCGGATCGGATGGGTGGCCCGGCTGCTCGCCGCCCACGGGGTGACCGTCCTTGTACCGGTGATCGCGCCGTACGCCGACGCCCGTCAGTCCGTCCGCGAGGACCATGCCGCCGCCGGCGTGCCCTTCGCCGAGGTCTTTGTGTCCACGTCGTTGGACGTCGCCGAGGCGCGCGACGTCAAGGGTCTCTACGCGAAGGCGCGGCGGGGTGAGATCACCGGGATGACCGGGATCGACGACCCGTACGAGAGCCCGGCGAGTGCCGAGCTGAAGCTCGACACCGCCCACCTCGACCTGGCGACCTCGGTCGAGCGGTCGGCAGCCCTGCTGGCGACCATCCTGGAAAGGGACCCCTCATGAGCATCACCCAGCTGCGTCCTCTCAGCGAGCTCCAGGCCCTGGAGTCGGAGTCGATCCACATCTTCCGGGAGGTGGCGGCCACCTTCGCCGCCCCCGTGATGCTGTTCTCCGGCGGCAAGGACTCCGTCGTCATGCTGCACCTGGCCGCCAAGGCCTTCTGGCCCGCGCCCATCCCGTTCGGCCTGCTGCACGTCGACACCGGCCACAACTTCCCCGAGGTCCTCAGCTATCGCGACGAGGCCGTGGCGTTCTACGGCGCGGAGCTCAAGGTGGCCTCGGTCCAGGACTACATCGACGACGGCCGGCTGCGCGAGCGGCCCGACGGGACGCGCAACCCGCTGCAGACCGTGCCGCTGCTGGACGCCATCACCGCCGGCAAGCACGACGCCGTCTTCGGCGGCGGACGGCGCGACGAGGAGCGGGCCCGGGCCAAGGAGCGGGTGTTCAGCATGCGCGACGAGTTCGGGCAGTGGGACCCGCGCAACCAGCGTCCCGAGCTCTGGTCGCTCTACAACGGCCGGCACCTCCCCGGGGAGCACGTCCGGGTCTTCCCGCTCTCGAACTGGACCGAGCTCGACGTCTGGGACTACATCCAGGCCGAGAAGATCGCCCTGCCCACGATCTACTACGCCCACGAGCGCCAGGTGGCCCTGCGTGAGGGGATGTGGATCGCGATCACCGAGGTCACCCCGGCCAGGGAGAGCGACACCCTGGAGACCCGCTCGGTGCGCTACCGCACCGTCGGGGACATGTCCTGCACCGCCGCGGTGCTGTCCGACGCCAGCACCGTGCACGACGTCATCACCGAGGTCGGGCTGAGCCAGCTCACCGAGCGCGGCGCCACCCGGGCCGACGACCGGATGAGCGAAGCCGCCATGGAAGACCGCAAGCGAGAGGGCTACTTCTGATGTCACCCACCACCTTGGCCGCGAAGAGCCGGGCCGCCCAGGGCGGGCGTACGCTGCTGCGCCTGGCCACCGCCGGTTCGGTCGACGACGGCAAGTCCACGCTGGTCGGGCGGCTGCTCTTCGACACCAACTCGGTTCTCACGGACACGCTCGACCACGTCGAGAAGGTCAGCAAGCGCAAGGGTCTGGACCGCGCCGACCTGGCCCTCCTGACCGACGGGCTGCGCGCCGAGCGTGAGCAGGGCATCACCATCGACGTCGCGTACCGCTACTTCGCCACGCCGGCCCGCAAGTTCATCCTCGCCGACTGCCCCGGTCACACCCAGTACACGCGCAACACCGTGACCGGGTCCTCGACCGCCGACGTCATCGTGCTGCTGGTCGACGCCCGCAAGGGCGTCATCGAGCAGACCCGGCGGCACCTGGCCGTCGCCGCACTGCTGCGGGTGCCGCACGTGGTCCTGGTGGTCAACAAGATCGACCTCGTGGACTACGCCGAGGACGTGTTCGTCCGGATCGCCACCGACTTCGCCCTGCTGGCCCGCAGCCTCGGCGTCCTG